>NZ_JBAQWU010000391.1:0-5759 GCF_049299075.1 Gordonia sp. (in: high G+C Gram-positive bacteria) | reverse complement strand
GGTTCGGCACACCGGGCTGTGCCGCGACTACGGTCTGCCGTTCGCCGCCGATCCATCGCAGCAGTTGGCGCGTTTGGACGGCGACACTGCGCGCGGACTGATCGAGGGCGCTGCCTACTTGTTCACCAACGAGTACGAGTGGGGTCTACTCAAGCAGAAGACCGGCCTGACCGACGAGGAGATCGCACGGCTGGTCGGGGTGCGGATCACCACCAAGGGGTCGGGCGGCGTGGACATCGTCCCGGCCGACGGTGCGGCAGTGCATGTTCCGGTCGTCCCGGTCGAGGATCAGGTGGATCCGACCGGCGTCGGGGATGCGTTCCGCGCCGGATTCCTGACCGGCATCTCCCGCGGACTGCGCTACGAGCGCGCCGCCCAGCTGGGCGCGATGGTCGCGAGTCTGGTCCTGGAGTGCGATTCGACGCAGGGCTGGACCTGGGACACCGAGTCCGCGGTGGCGCGGATCCGCGGCGCCTATGGGAACACCGCGGCCGCCGATATCCGCGCGGTGCTGTAAGTCCGCAATTCGGGTGTGCCTGCGGGGGGTGTACCCGTACTACAGGTGCACCGGGTAGTCGCGGTCCTCGATCTGCGGATCGATGGAGCCGTCGACGAAGATTCCGTACCAGATCATGAAGCACAGGACCGTCCAAATCCGTCGGCTGTTGTCGACGACTCCGGAGCGATGCTCGTCGAGCATCTGAAGAACGAACTGCTTGTCGAAGATGTGATCGGTGTCCGACGCGACGATCGTCGCGCGTGCCCAGTCGTACATTTCCGGGCCGGCCAGCCAATGGCGCAGTGGCACCGGGAAGCCCAGCTTCTTGCGCTGCAGCACGTGTGGCGGGACGATCTGCTCCAGCGCCTTGCGGAGCGCGTACTTTGTCGTGCCGTGGGCGATCTTCTCGTCGTACGGAAGGCGTTCGGCAACGGCGAGCACCTCCTTGTCCAGGAAGGGCACCCGCAGTTCCAGGGAGTTGGCCATGGTGATTTTGTCGGCCTTGACCAGGATGTCGCCGCGCAGCCAGGTGAACAGGTCGAGGTGCTGCATGCGGGCGACCGGGTCCATGCCGATGCTCTCGGCGTAGACCGGCGCGGTGACATCGGTGTGCGTCCACTCCGGGCGGTAGTTGCGCAGCACCCGCCGCAGGCGCTCATCGTCGAAGCTGCGGGCGTTGCCGTAGTACCGCTCCTCGAGCGTCAGCGAACCCCGGTGTAGCAGGCTCTTGCCGCGCTTACCTTCCGGGATCTTGTCGCTCAACTTGCCGGCCGCGCGCCGCATACCGGGCGTCAGCTTCTCGAAGGCCCGCAGACTCAGTGGTTCCTTGTAGATGGTGTAGCCGCCGAACAGCTCGTCGGCGCCCTCGCCGGAGAGCACCACCTTGACGTGTTTGCGGGCCTCGGCGGCGACGAAGTAGAGCGGTACCAGTGCCGGATCGGCAACCGGATCGTCGAGATACCAGATGATTTTCGGGATCGCCGCGATGTACTCCGCGGGGCTGACCACCTTGATGATGTGTCGGGCGCCGATCGCCTCGGCCGACTCGGCCGCAACGTCGATCTCGGAGTAGCCGGTGCGCTCGAAACCGGTGGTGAACGTGATCAGATCAGGGTTGTGCTCGATGGCCAACGCTGCGATGGCGGTGGAATCAATGCCGCCGGACAGGAAGGAGCCGACGGTCACGTCCGCGCGCATATGTTTGGCCACCGAATCGCGCAATGCTTCGGCGATCTCGTCGTACCGGGCTTGTTCGCCGCCTTTGGCGAACGGTCGGACCGGGAACCGCGGCCGGAAATACCGGGTGGCGACCGGCGCAGTACCTGGCGTCACGGTCGCGTACGTGCCCGACTCCAGGCGACGGATGTTTGCGTGCAGCGACTCCGGCTCGGGTACGTACTGCAGCGCGGTGTAATGCTCGATGGCGCGCGGATCGAGTTCGGCGTCCAATCCCAGACTGCCCAGCAACTCCAGCAGACTCTTCTTCTCGCTGCCGAACGCCGTCCCGCCGGGTCCGGTCGCCATGTACAGCGGCTTGATACCGAACGGGTCGCGGGCGAGGAAGAGCTTCTTCTCGACGGTGTCCCACACCGCGAACGCGAACATTCCGCGCAGCTTGTTGACGACCGCCGGGCCCCAATGGTGGAAGCCGACCACGATCGGTTCACCGTCGCCGCCGGTGTGGAACTGCGCGCCGAACTCCCGCTGCAGTTCCTCACGCAGTTCGAGATAGTTGTAGATCTCGCCATTGAAGGCCAGGGCGTAGCGCTCCGGCTGCTCCGGCGGCCCCCAGACGAGCGGCTGCGGAGAGTGCTCGATGTCGATGATCGACAGCCGATTGAAGCCCAGCACCAGATCCTCGTCGTTCCAGGTCAGTGCGTCGTCGGGCCCGCGGTGGCGCATACAGTGCGACGCCTGCGCCGCGAGGGTGACGAGGGAGCCCGCCGATGCGTCGGCGGTGAGCATTCCGAGTAGACCGCACACGTTGGGCGCCCCTTCGATCTGGAGGTCAGTTGGATGTCGGACCGATCACCCCGCCGCGGCGGGGTGATCGCCCGTCCACTATGCCGCAGAAGGCCGAGTGCAGGCGAACCCGGGCATCGCCGAACACCCCGACGCGCCAGCCTTTTCCCAGTTCGTGCGCGGCACGCCGAAACTGGGGGAGACCCAATCGAGATCGGATCGCGTCGTTGGTCTACGCTGCGTAGTACTAGGTGCGACAATGTCATCAGCGGGTTTTGCCCGGATGGTGGCCGCTCGCACGAAACAGCTCCCTGTCAGCAGGAAGGCGTGAAATTGACTCACGGTGGACATTCGCCGGCCCGACGCACCAATGTGTCGCGCACGGTGAAGCGAGGATCGGCGCTCGGCGTCCTCGCCCTGACCGCGTTGTTAGTGACCGGGTGCAGCCCGGAAGAAGCCGTGCGCTTCGGATGGCCGGCCGGCATCACGCCGGAGAGCCAGGACATTTTGCACCTGTGGCAGTGGGCGTGCATTGCTGCCTTGACCATCGGCATCCTGGTGTGGGGCCTGATTTTCTGGACCATCACCTTCCATCGTCGCCGCGGCAACAAGAACATGACCGCGGGCGTTACCGAAGAAGATGAGTTCCCTCGTCAGACCGGTTATAACGTGCCGCTGGAACTGCTGTACACGGCTGTGCCGTTCGTTCTGATCGCGGTCCTCTTCTACTTCACCGTCATGGTGCAGAACAAGGTCCAGGAGACCAAGGATCCGGCGGTCATCGTCGACGTCACCGCGTTCCAGTGGAACTGGAAGTTCGGCTACAACCAGGTCAAGACGGCCGACGGTACGGAGCTGATCAGTGCTTCGGACGCCACTAAGGGTGGGCCGTTCGAGTTGCAGATCCCCGAGTACTACGACCACGAGGGGCACCGTAAGGCGCTCCCGGGTCCGGCCGGTGGTCGTGATCAGCAGATTCGCAACTACCTGACGTTCAACGCCGTCGAGGTGACGGGTACCTCCGCGGAGATCCCGATCCTGTTGGTGCCGACCGGTAGCCGCATCGAGTTCAACCTCGCCTCGGCGGACGTTGCCCACTCGTTCTGGGTTCCGGAGTTCTTGTACAAGAAGGACGTCTTCCCCTTCCCCGAGCAGAACCACCAGAATCCGCGCTTCCAGGTCAGTGAGATCTCCGAGCCCGGCGCCTACGTGGGCCGCTGCGCCGAGATGTGCGGTACCTACCATGCGATGATGAACTTTGAGCTCCGTGCGGTCGAGCCGGCGGTCTTCAACGAGTACATCAAGTGGCGTAAGGCCAACCCGGAGGCCACTAATGCCGAGGCTCTCCAGGCCGTGTGCCAGGAGCCGCAGTCGGTCGTGACGGCCCCGTTCAACTCACGTCGCGTCTCGACCACCGACGTCCCGGATTCACTGGGCGACGCCAGCAACACCTCGACCATCGGTAAGGGCTGCCGGCCCGCAGAGGGAGTGACCATCTCATGAAGATCGAAGCCCGGATTTTCGAGGCAATCGCAGTCTTCTTCATTGTCGTAGGCACCATCTATGCGGTCGCCACGGCTAACTACTACACGGGTCCGGAGTGGGCTGGCATCGCTTGCCTCTATTTCTCGGCGATGCTGTCGCTGTTGGCTGGCGGATACTTCCGCTTCGTCTCGCGTCGCGTGGAGATTCGTCCCGAGGACTACGACGACGCCGAGATCGAGGACGGCGCTGGCGAGCTGGGCTTCTTCAGTCCGCACAGCTGGTGGCCCATCGCCGTTGCGATCGGTGCGTCGTTGTTCGCCATCGGTTTCGCCTCAGGGAACTTTTGGTTTGCGATCGGTTCGGCGCTGGTGATCGTCGTCGCCGCTACCGGCCTGGTGATGGAGTACTACGTGGGCCCGGAGAAGCACTGACCGGCGTCTCAGCAGCTTTCTGCCTCGGCCTCATCCCGTCCACTCGGGGTGGGGCCGAGGCGTTTTTTGTGGACGGTTGAAAGGTGCTCTGCGTTGCGGGCGGCTACTCAACACTGTGCCCACGCCACGTGTGCGGCGGGGATCAACAACACAGGGGGTCAGTCGTCACCGGACGTTGACAGTGCGCGGGCCACGGCGGTACCTGCGGCGGTGTCTGGGACTGCGGCACGGTTGGATGTGATGACGGCGGCCACGGCTGCGGTGAGGTTGCCCATCCAGCAGATCAGCAGCAGCACCGCAGCGAGCCCTGCGATGGTGGCGGAGAGGTGCACTGGCAGACCCTGTCAGCGACGCGTGAATACTGACCCCCAGGCGACGGGTGAATGTTGACCCCCCTCGACACTCGGGAGGGTGATTTCAGTGGAGGATTGGGCCGAGGTTCGTCGGCTTCATAAGGCTGAGGGTTTGTCGATCAAGGCGATCGTGCGTCGGACGGGTCTGGCGCGGAACACGGTGCGGTCGGCGTTGGCCTCGGACGGTTCGCCGAAGTATGCGCGGCCGGCGAAGGGGTCGATCGTGGATGCGGTCGAGCCGCAGATCCGGGAGCAGTTGCGTCTGGATGCGCGAATGCCGGCGACGGTGATCGCTGAACGGATCGGGTGGACGCGGTCGTTGACTGTCCTCAAGGACCGGGTCCGGGAGATCCGTCCGGAGTACGTCGGGATCGACCCAGCCGATCGGATCGTGCGCAGGCCGGGTGAGTCGGCGCAGATGGATTTGTGGTTCCCGGCCACCCGGATCCCGACCGGGCACGGGCAGACGGCGGTCTTGCCGGTGCGGGTGATGACGTTGACGTTCTCCCGGTTCCTGTCGGCGATGATGATCCCGTCTCGGCAGGGCGGAGACATCCTGGCCGGGATGTGGACGTTGATCGCCGGGGTCGGGGCGGTGTCGAAGTCACTGGTGTGGGACCGCGAGTCAGCGATCGGCGGCACCGGCCGGGTCAGCGAGGCGGCGGCGATGTTCGCCGGAACGCTGGGGACCCGGATCGTGCTGGCGCCCCCACGGGATCCGGAGTTCAAGGGCATGACCGAACGCAATAACGGCTATCTGGAAACGTCGTTCCTTCCCTGGCCGGGAGTTCGCCTCACCAGCGGATTTCAATGATCAGCTCCAGTCGTGGCTGCCGAAAGCCAATGCCCGCACGGTGCGATCACTACGCGGGCGGCCGGTCGATGTCCTCGCCGAGGACCGGGTGTCGGCGGCGGTCGAAACCTGAACGGTTTCGGCGGTCCAAAAGTGAACAGTCTCTAGTCTAGGTTTTCTTGTTCGGCTTTGATGCTGGGGAGTGTTTCCAGGCCTCGGTCGCGTAGCCGGTAGGA
>NZ_JBAQWU010000390.1:0-1512 GCF_049299075.1 Gordonia sp. (in: high G+C Gram-positive bacteria) | reverse complement strand
AAATGCGACGCGAGATCCGCAGGGGCTTTGGTGACGCGGGAGCCGACGATGAACCGCAACCCTGCCTCATCCAAAGCCTTCAAGTTCGAGGCCGACAGCATGCCTGCGTCAGCGACGATGACCATGTCGGCGATACCGTGGCGTGCCTGGAACGCGTTCACGATCGGGGTGATGGTCAAGGTCTCGGCCTTGTTGCCTTCGAAGCAGCCGACCTCGAGCGGGAACCCTTGCCGGTCGACCAAGAGGCCGACCACGATCTGTGGGTCGACGCGGCGCTCTTTGGAGTAGCCGACCTTGCGCAGGTCGTCTTCCTTCTCGGCCTCGAAGTAGAGGGTCGTCACGTCGTACAGCACCAAGGTGATGTCGCCGTGGGTGGCGGCATGGGCGAAACAGGCCGTCGCGAGGGTGTCGCGGTAGGCGCCGACACTGGCCCGCCGCAGGGTCCGTTTGCGCGTCGACAGGCTCACGCAACTGCGGCCCAGCTCGGCCAGGACCCGGTCCACGTCCAGCAGGCTGGTCGGCTCCACGACCCGCGCGATCACCAGATCACGGAAGGCGTCGTCGCCGACCGCGCCGAACCCCAGTTGCGTGTACACGCCAGCCAGAGCCTCGTACAACAGCCCGGAGCTGGTCTTGAGCACATGCGCCCGACGCACCCACCGCCGCTCTTCCTGCTGGGCGGGAAGCAACTCTTGGGACGGGGCGGGGATCATCACCGCTTTCGGCGCCACCAGCGTCAAGCCCAGATCGAGTTCGTGCTGGGCATCACGAGCAAGAAGCCGGTTGGCTTCCGTGATCAGCAACCCCAGCTCGGCTTCATCACGGGCCGAACCGACATGCCGCACGATCCGACGCCGCCCACCCACGGACTCCGCGATCTGAACCGCGGTCGCGCCCGAAGCAGTCCGCACCCGCCGAACCCACGCCACCAGCAGATCCTACCGAGACGATTTAGTGCCTTGACGACACACTCCACCACCACATCACCGCAGGTCACAGCCCTGCCGCTGTCCAAACCAGTTCGAGTTGACCCAACTCAGGTCAACCGGGTCATCAAACAGACCAAGCGCGTCGCCTGCGGGTTCCGCAACCTCGAGAACTACCAGACCCGGATACTCTCAGCCATCGCGCTCACCCGAGCACGACGAGACGCAGCATGACCACGGCCCACCCGCGGAAGGTCGAAGAGCCGGTTTGGTTCTAGGCGCGGTACCAGAGCACCGTGCGGAACTGGTGCACTCCTTGATGCCCCAGGAGTGCACCAGCAGCGGCCAGGCATGGGTCTCTGCGGCGTGGGTGGGCAATGGGCGCCTGAGTTGGGTCAAAGGGCTTAGTGCCTTGGCGGCGGCTGTTCCAGGGCGGTCAGGATGGCCTGGATGTTGGGGTCGATGGATGGCGGGTAGGTGTTGATGACGCCGTTGATCTCGATCGTGGCTGAGCGCAGGGGTTTCAGGGTGCGCAGGAACCGGCGCAGGGACAGGCCGGTGCGGTCCTGGATGGTGCGTGAGAGCG
>NZ_JBAQWU010000389.1:0-10040 GCF_049299075.1 Gordonia sp. (in: high G+C Gram-positive bacteria) | reverse complement strand
ATCCACGACCGGGCGGAGGCGCTCGGCGGCCGCGCGCACGTGGAGAGCGCGCCGGATGAGGGCACAACGGTCTCCGTGCGCTTCCCGCTGAGCTCCTCCGGGATGACTCGATGATCCGGATCCTGCTCGTGGACGACCATCCCGTGGTCCGCGCCGGGCTGCGGGCGCTCCTCGATGGGCAGGGTGACCTCTGTGTTGTCGCCGAGGCCGAAGGGATGGAGCAGGCAGTTGCCGCGGCGCGCGGTGACCGCCCCGACGTCGCACTGATGGACCTCAATCTCGGCGGGGGCAAGGCCGGCGGAGCCGAGATCACCTCCGCCCTGCGAGCGCTGCCGCAGCCGCCCGAGGTCCTGGTCCTGACCACCTACGACACCGAAGCCGACATCCTGCGCGCCCTCGAAGCGGGGGCCCGTGGCTACCTGCTCAAGGATGCACCACCGGCCGACCTCTTCGCCGGCGTTCGCGCCACCGCGCGCGGCGAGACGGTTCTTGCGCCGTCGGTGGCTGCGACACTCGTACGACGCGCGACGCCCGGCGCGGCCACGATCACTGAGCGGGAGGTTGAGGTGCTCGAGTTGCTTTCCCGCGGGCTGGGCAACAAGGAGATGGCACGAGAGCTCTTCGTCTCCGAGGCGACGGTTAAGTCTCACCTCTCGCACGTCTACAACAAGCTCGGTGTCGACACTCGGGCCGGCGCGGTCGCCGCCGCAATCGAACGTCGGATCATCCGGCAATGAGTCGGTGCGACAGCCCGCCAATCGCTCAGCGCACCTTGACCTTCACCGGGGCAGTGACCGCGGTGTTGCCGAGCAGGTCGATGACCCGAACGCGGTAACGGAAGGTCGTGCCGGAGGCACGGCCGGTGTCGGTCCACGTGGTGGAGCCGGGAGGCAAGGCGAAGACCTGCGCGAAGTTGGTGCAGGTGGAGCCGGTGCAGCGTTCGATGCCGAGCTGGCTCACGCCAGCCATCCGGTTCGTCCAGGTCAGGCGAACCGAGCCCTTCACCGGTGAGGTCGCGGCCAGGTTGCTCGGAGTAAGCATCGGGTCCTGGGCCAAGATCGTGGTGCCGACGATCTGGTAGCCACCGGTGCTATCGGTGACGCGGAGGGTGGCGTTGAAGATCCCGGCTCGGGTGTAGGTGTGGGTGACGGTCTGCCCGGTGCCCGTTGCCCCGTCGCCGAAGTCCCACGCGTAGGAGACGATCGTGCGATCCCAGTTGGTGCGTGATCCGGACCCATCGAAGGCGACGGGCAGTGGCAACATCCCACGGTCGGGCGTGGCCACGATCTTGCCGGTGGTGTACTCGAAGACGTTGACCAGCGATTGCGCCGTACTCGTGGCCCCGTTGGTGGCGGTCACGGTCAGTGCGGCAGTGAAGAGCCCGGACCGCGTATAGGTGTGGGTCGCCAGCGGGCCGCTCGCGGTCGCGCCGTCGCCGAAGTCCCAGGTGTACGACGCGATGGTGCAGCCCTCGAGGCAGAGCGAAGCCGAGCCGTTGAAGCTCACAGCAACCGGCGCGATCCCTCCCGGCGGGGTCACCGACATTTCGGCGAACGGGACTGCGGGGAAGCCGAGGCCGGCCTGGGCGGGAGTGGCGGCGAATGATGCAGCCAGGACGCCGAAGAGGACGACCAGGACGCTCGCGAGGCGGCGAGACAGATGGGGAAGCTGGCGGGGGTGGGGTGTCCGGGTCATGATGCGAACCTAGAGACGGTCATCGACGGCGAGCAATCGGACCTTGGTACTACGACCTGTCCAGCGGACACGTCGGAGGGAGCGACATGGAGGAGGGGTTCAGCGCCTGGGTCTCGCCTCATCTGCCGGCGATGCACCGGTATGCGGCGCGGCTGGTCGATCCGGCGGACGCTGACGATGTGGTGCAGGAGGCCTTGACACGCGCGTGGCAGCGCTGGTCGACGTATGACGCGGGGCGCGGAGAGTCCCTGGGCTGGCTGCTGGCCATCGTGAGAGACAAGGCGCGTCGCCATCGCACGCGGACCAAGGTGTGGCTGCCTCTCGACCAAGCGGGTGAGTCGAGTCAGGAAGCGGCCGCTGCGGATGTCGATCTGGAGCGGGCGGTTCTGGCGCTCTCCACGCGGCAACGTCAGGTGATCGAGCTCTACTACTTCGTAGGCGCCGACATCGCCACGTGTGCGACCGCTCTCGGAGTCGCCGAGGGCACCATCCGAGCGACGCTGCACCACGCGCGAGCTGAGCTGCGGCGTCGGCTCGAACTGTCCTGATTCTGGAGCAAGTTCCGCGGCGACTAAGCGGCACGACGCCCTGGCGGCGTACCCAGCCATGGACGATCCCGAACTCGACCGTCGGTTGCACGAGGCTGGTGAGCAGTTCCGCTCCCAGCACGAGGCGGCCTACCGTCCACCGGACCTCACGGCGTTTGCTGGTGCGCCGCGGCGGATCCGCTGGGGCACCCTCGCGCCCGTGGGCGCCGTGGCTGCCGTGGCCGCGATGATCATCGGCGTCTTCTGGGTGGGGACGATCTTCGACGGTCGACAGGGTCGAGTGGGCGAGGCCGGGGCGGCCGAGCAGGGCGGGTCGACCTGGGACCCGGATCTGCCGAAGGGAGTGGGGCCGGTCGAAGTACCTGGCGCGATCCCGCCGGTCAACGAGGCCATGAACTGGCCGGGGGTCGAGATGGCGAACAGCTTCCGGCCGCGCACCGACATCGCCTCAGGGCATCCCTACTGTCTGCTGCGCCAGCTTGATCTGGCCGCCGAGGTCGTGGACGGCTCATTCGCCTTCGCCGCCCGCCTGAAGCCCGGGGAGGAAGCCTGCCGAATGAGTGGGTACGCCTACTTTGAGTGGTCCCTCTCGGGGCGGCACATCGAGGTGCTGGGTGGTGCGACCGACCCCGTGATCGGGCAGTGGCCGGCCGACCCGCTGATCACGGCCCGTCGCGGTGCGCTCGTCAAGGCGTCGCTGGAGGACTGGTGCGTCGTCGCGCCGAACGTCGACACCGCGATCTTCTTCGACCACAAGAACGGCGTGGCGAAGGTGAGCGACTTCCCTGATGTGGACTGCCCTCAGCA
Organism: Gordonia sp. (in: high G+C Gram-positive bacteria); assembly: GCF_049299075.1. Classification (GTDB taxonomy): domain Bacteria; phylum Actinomycetota; class Actinomycetes; order Mycobacteriales; family Mycobacteriaceae; genus Gordonia. The sequence continues at coordinate 6,990 of NZ_JBAQWU010000389.1, read as the reverse complement.
GGCGTCGGGCGAGGTCGCAGAACTCACGCTGCCCACGACCTATTGGCAGCCCGAAGGATGGCTGGCCGAGCCGGTGCGCGGCGACTTCTCGGGGCTGGAGGTGCGCCTGGTCGACACCGCGACGAAGGACTACCCGGGCACCAACTGGGATGGGACGCCCACGTGGGTGGTCGAGCTGACCGCGACCGATCACGACATCGAACTCGACCCGTGCCCGGGCTATCAGGTCGCGCTGGGCACCATGTCTGAGGAGGAGGTCGCTACTCGGCGGCTCAACTGCCAGGCGGTGCAGCGCACCCGCGCCGACGGGACGCCGTACCTGCGCAAGGGCGAGCCGGTGCGCTTCGCGATCTGGGGCAACGGCCCCACGGACGCGCCGCAGACCTTGCGGATGTTTCTGCCGGGCGAACGCCGGGAGCTGGCGCTGACCGAGGGTGCCGCGGCGCCAACCGGCGAGCCGCGATTGGTGGAGGAAGCGGAGGCCAACCTGCACCTCTATATCTCTAACCAGTCCTTTGACGACCCTGACGCTCCGGTGCGGCTGACGATCGACGGGGTGGTGATCGTGGACCAAGTGTTCGCCGTTGAGGGCCAACACAACTGGGTGCCATTCGAGGTCGCCATAGCCGCAGGGACGCACCAGATCGAGATCACCGGAGCGAACGGCGCGAAGGAATCCGCGATCGTCGAGGTGCCCGCACACGGCGACCTCTGGGCGGTGGCCGACTATTGGGTCAACGACGGCAAAGGCAGCTTCGACTGGCGGGTGAGTGACCACAGCATCGGCTTCGCCTAGGTAGGTCAGGATCGAACGGTCCGCGCTCCTCGGCTCGTTTCCGTCCGCCCATAGCGCCTCGACGACGCCCCACCCAGGCGGTGGGAATGCCGTTGCGTTCGGCCGCTAACGGCCCCAGACTCTGTAGGGCACGCGGCTCCTTCAAAGGTCAACAACGAGCGTGATCGTTGTAGGCGATCTGCAATCGCAATTCGTCAACATCGTGGCCACCAGACGTGTGTCAGGGAGCCACCCGCCACAAGGCAGACAGGAAAAGCAACATGAAGCCACGCAACTTCGCCGGCCTGTTGACGGTGTGCATGCTGGCGCTTGGTATTGGGCTCGGTGGATGTTCAAGTACTTCGTCGACCAGCTCAAGTACTTCGTCGACCGACTCGAGTGGGACAGACCCATCCGCGGTGGACGAGTCCACCTCCGATGCCACGTCCTCGCCCTCCGACCCTGGCGCCCTCCTGCTATATCAATGGGCTCGCGCTGGCGGCGGGGGTGATGCCATCTGGGTCGCAAGCGAGGATGGCTCGGGAGCTCACTCGATGCAGCCGGCGGAAGTTGCCAACGGCTACCACCCGGACTGGTCCCCAGACGGCTCCCAGATTGTGTTCGCCGACCAGGACAAGGGCCTGTGGACCATGTCTGCTGAGGGCGCCAGCCCCCAGTTAATCCAGGAGTGCGAGGGGTGCGATTTCCCCGCTTGGTCTCCGGACGGGAAGCGAATCGCCTACACGCAGTACACCAACGCGACCGATAGTCAGCCACCAGCCGCCTCCACATTGGTGGTGCTCGATCTGGCGACCAAGGAGCTCACTGAGGTCACATCCGCGAAGCAGCCGAAGCTCGTTGACGTTCCGCGTTGGTCTCCCGACGGCGCACGCTTGGTGTACGGGATCGACCTGTTCGATGGCGACTTCGCTGAGGCCGGATCGGCGATTGCGGTTGTCTCCGTCAAGGGCGGCAAGCCTAAACTCCTCACCGACTTCGACCAGTACGCGTACTACCCGGACTGGAACCGGGTCACCAACGAGATCGTCTTCAGCACCGAAACCATGGGCTTTGCGGCGACTCCGCCACCAGCCTCGGACACGTGGGATCTCTTCACCATCAGCCCGGATGGGACCGGGCTCAGAGCCCTGACCGACGTCCAAGAGGGGCGCTTGTGGCAGCCCTCCTGGACACCCGATGGGACCCGAATCACCGCGACACAGGACCTCGCCGGGTCAAGGTCAGCTGTGTGGGTTGGAACTGATGGCGCCGTCTCCGCCCGCCTCACGAGTGCCACGCACACGAGGCTGCAGCCCACGCCGTAGCCAAGTCAGGCCACCGCCTTGACGAAGAGCCGTCGCATCTCGACCATGTCCGGCAACTCCTGGTTCGTCACCCGGTTCCACTGGTTGAAGGACGGATGCGGCACCCGGAGTGGATCGTCGATCAAGCCATCGGGCAGCGCCGCGACCATGCCTTGAGCAAAAGCACCGGCGGCCACCACGCGGCGATCGTTGCCTGCCGCCAGGGCCTCTAGCCGATCACGAAGCCCCTTGACGATGACCTCAGCTACGGCCTTCGCGTCGCCGCTCCGCATGCTCGATATCGATCGGGCCGAAGACTTGCGGACCCGCTCAATAAGAGCCCAGCCTTCGCAGCCCAGATCCGGCGCCCCGCCGTCACCGAAAGCAGCCGCTTGCAGAGCGACATTGCAAACGTTCATGATCGCGACGCGTCCGTTGCCCGCTGAGTGCTGCTGCTGGACGAAGAAGCCGAGACGCCCTTCCTGCGTTCGGTCCCGCTGCAGGAACCGGAGTGCATCTCTTCCAGATGCTCCCACCACGGGCACGCGTGCCTTGAGCTCTTCCACGTGCGGCGATTCGAAGATGAAGATGAGCTCGGTCCCAGCCCCATCGCCCAACACCACATCCGGGACTCGGCACTCCGCGTAGCCTCCGCTGCCGTCCTCTCGGAGATAGTCAACGACGGTCAAGATTGCCCCTTCTCTGTTCGCGCAGCCCAAGACCGTTGCGGAGTGCGGCGGTCGCGCGTAAGTCTCCCCCGTTGATGAGGAGCCCAACGATCAATGACGGGAAGTCTTTAGTCCCGCTCCCCGGTGGATACGGTCACCTGATTATTCCGCCCGCAGTCACCTTCCGCTGAACGCGTTTCAGCGCTTCACGGACCCGCCGTTGGGGAAATGCATGCGGAAGGGCACCGCAGACCGGCGTGGTCGCGGTGGTGGCCTTCGTCACGCAAAGTCGCCACCGGACGCGTCATAGAGCCACACGCCGTCATCGTGCGGGTGCCGAATCCGCCGCTCACGGCCCCAGATTCCGTTATGCCGAGACCTCGCCAGCACACGGGCCGTCCCCGCCCCGACGGCCCAGTGGACCCGTTCATCGCCAGATGCGCACCTCCCTCGGGACTCGCCTCGTCACTGTCGCAAGCAAGCCCGGCACAGAGGACGAGACGCGGATCGCAGTCGAGGCGCACATCCAAAGCAGGACCGACTCCTTCGCTATCGACACGCCGATCTTCGTGGGCGACTACGTGGAAATGCCCAACCCGCGCCTCGAAGTGGGCGGCGTGGGGCGCCGGTACGTCGCAACCGCTCAGGTGCTCCAGAGCGGCCCGGCCCGCCAAATGCATCGCGTCAAGGTCGAGTGGGCGACTCGCCCGCACCGCCTCGGGTGGCAGCCGTGCGTCGGCTGACGTTTGATAACCTGCACCCAGCCGTACAGGCTGCCGCGGGTGATTTCTTCGCCGACGGGCACCACCAGGCCGCAGTTTCGGAAGCGTTCAAATCGATCGACGTCCGGGTGCGAGACCTCACTGGGATTGAGAGGCCAGCGGTCGACCGGATGGCTCAGGCCTTCAAGCCGGACGGCTCGGTGCTGGACGTGTCCGCGCACGAGGGCAAGAGCGGCGAGGATGAGCAGGAGGGGTTCATGTACATCTTCCGCGGCGCGATGTGGGCATCCGTAACCCCGGTGCCCAAGAACTCTTCAAGCCGGGTGACCCCGAGCAGGCGCTTGAGTACCTCGGGTTCGCAAGCCTGCTACACCGCAGGTTCGACGCTGCGGAAGCCAAGCGTGGGTAGGCCTGGAGATCGTCGACGAGACATCGGCATCGGGTGCGTAAGTCGAGGCGTCGGCCGGACAGGGGCGGTCGCCGAGGGCGCGACTCAAGGGCGATGTGCGACGTTTCAGCGCTGACCCAGACTCGTCCCGCAGGTGGGATCCATCTGCGGGACGCCCGCGCGTCCACCTGCGAGCCGTTTCGAGGTTGACGGGGAGGCGCTGCACCGGCAGTCTTCGGTCCATGAAGTGAGTGAGGCATGGGAAACCGCGGCCACAATCAACCGGCTGCGCACCTACAAGGAGTACGCTCCAGACCGCAGTTGGCGGTCATGCCTGGTTGACCCGTCCACCCGCACCTCACCCTGAACTGAGGCACTTCGAATGTCTGCTGACACGTCCGAGCGCACGCCTGCCCTTCTCCTGATCGGCGCCATGGGAACGGGCAAGAGCGACACCTCCTACCACGTCTTCTCACGGTTGTACGGAGCCGGCATCCCCACCGCCCGCCTCGACCTCGACGACATCGGTATGTGCCACCCGGCGCCAGTGCACGACCCCGACAACTTCGCTGTGAAGGCGGAGGCCATGGGCGCCGCGTGGAGCGTGTTCCGCGACCACGGGGCTCGATGCCTGGTGGTCTCGGGCGCCATCGACAGCCCCGAGGTGATCGAAGAGCACAAGCGGCAGCTCCCGGACGCCGACTGGACCGTCGTGCGGCTGCGCATCGGCACGGAAGAACGCCGTCGCCGCGTCCTGAAACGTGGCCTCCTCCTGGGCTACTCCGAGGAGGAGATGGAGCCGACCGTGGAAGCCGGCGACGCCGATGAGCGCAACGTGGAGAGCTTGAGACTTCCCGGCCAGGTCATCGACACGGACGGCCTTACATCGCAACAGGTCACGGACCTTGTCCTAACTCGTGCTCAGTGGCCGTCCGCGGCTGAGGCTGCCGAACTGACTCTGGACCGACTGGCATGACAACGCACGCGACACCGGTGTCGGACGACAGGGAACCGGGCGGGCCAATCTTTCAACACCCGCTCGCTTACGCCATTGGGATCGAAGGCCTTGCTCTGCTACGGGCGTTCGCGGGTGAGTATGACCGAGAATTCACGCTCCGCAGGTTGAACGAGATCCGGCATCTTTTGGACGAAGGCGATCCCCTTGGCGAGGGACGATACGTCGAGCCAACCTCAGCCCCCAGCGGCTACGCGACGTGGGCACAGCGCTACGACGGACCGGGGAACAGTCTGTTCGAGATCGAGGAGGCAATCACGCTTCCAATACTCGACTCTCTCCCCAAGGGCATCGCCGTAGATGCTGGTTGTGGGACTGGCCGATTGGCGGGCTACTTGGCGTCGAGGGGACACCAGGTGAGCGGCTTCGACAGTTCCCCCGACATGTTGGATCTAGCACGGGCAAAGAACCCCGACGTTTCATTCGGCGTCGCCGACCTCCGGTCGTTGCCGGTCAATGACTCCTCAGTTGACCTAGTCGTGTCAGCACTCGCCCTGGCTCACATTCGAGACCTTGCACCTGTATTCAAGGAGTGGGCACGAGTGTTGAACGCAGGAGGGAACCTCGTCGTCTCAGACACCCGCGGACAATTCCCGGGGTCCCACCTCTACCCATGCGTCGAGGCGCTCCCTACCGGTGACTTCGGGTACATCCCGAGTTGGAGGCACGCCACGGCCGAATACATACGGGCGGCGCTCGACTCAGGGTTCAACCTCGTCGACTGTCACGAGCCACTGCAACATGCCTCATTGCCAAGTAAAGAGAAGTACGTCCCTGACAACCCGGCCGAACCACCTTCGGAGTGGAGTCCAGCAGAGTGGTGTACGACGGACCTGAGTGAGCGCGTGCCTCCAACGTAGGCGCGGCCACCGGGTGGATCCTTCGAGTGATCTGCGAAAACCGACTCGAAGAAGGAACCACGACGATGACCGCTGTACCCAGTATCGACCCTGCCCGCTTCCTCGATGAGCAGCTGTCCCAGGCGAGCCCCGACCTGCTGCGCGATCTGCTCACCACGTTCGTCAACGCGTTGCTTTCGGCACAGGCCGACGCCGTGTGCGGCGCCGGCTACGGCGAGCGGAGCGCCGAGCGGGTGAACTCCCGCAACGGCTACCGCCACCGCGACCTCGACACCAGGGTCGGGACCCTCGATGTCGCGGTTCCCAAGCTCCGGCAGGGCAGCCTGTATCCCGACTGGCTGCTCGAACGCCGCAAACGTGCCGAACGGGCGCTCACCTCGGTGGTGGCGACTTGCTACCTTCTCGGTGTCTCGACCCGGCGGATGGACAAGTTGGTCCAGACCCTCGGCATCACCGGGCTGTCGAAGTCGCAGGTCTCGGTGATGGCCAAGGAGCTCGACGAGCACGTCGAGGCGTTCCGCACCCGACGGCTCGAGGACGCCGGGCCGTTCACCTTCGTCGCCGCTGACGCGCTCGTTTTGAAGGTCCGCGAGGGCGGCCGGGTGGTGCCGGTGCACGTGCTCGTCGCGACCGGCGTCAACGCTGATGGGCACCGCGAGATCCTCGGCGTGCAGGTCACCACCAGCGAGGACGGCGCCGGCTGGCTCGCCTTCTTCAGGGATCTCACCGCCCGTGGCCTGTCCGGGGTCAAGCTCGTCACCTCAGATGCCCACGCCGGCCTGGTCGCCGCGATCGCGGCCACGATCCCCGGCGCTGCGTGGCAGCGCTGCCGCACCCACTACGCGGCGAACCTCATGTCCGCGACCCCGAAGTCGTCGTGGCCGTGGGTCAAGGCGCTGCTGCACTCGATCTACGACCAGCCCGACGCTGAGGCGGTGCACGCCCAGTTCGACCGTGTCGTTGACGCCCTGGCCGAGAAGCTCCCGGCCGTGGCCGAGCACCTCGAGGGCGCTCGGGCCGACATCTTGGCGTTCACGCCGTTCCCCAAGGAGGTTTGGCGCCAGATCTGGTCCAACAACCCCAACGAAAGGCTCAACCGCGAGATCCGCCGCCGCACCGACGTGGTCGGGATCTTCCCCGACCGTGCCAGCATCATCCGGCTCGTCGGCGCGGTCCTGGCCGAACAGCACGACGAGTGGACCGAAGGCCGCCGCTACCTCGGACTCGACGTACTCGCCCGAGCACAGGCCCTCGACAC
>NZ_JBAQWU010000388.1:0-14859 GCF_049299075.1 Gordonia sp. (in: high G+C Gram-positive bacteria) | reverse complement strand
CATCTCCACCGTCTCCGGCGCGATGGTGGCGAGGTCGGTGAGGTCGAACTCGGTCGACGAGTACCAGCCACCCGCCGCGATGGCGCGCGACGGCGGGAGCACCCGCGCGCACCCGGCCAGGCGCCCGGTGGGCAGGTGGCGGATCAGCAGGTGATCGCAGAAGTCGTCGAAACGATCGGCGTCCAGCTCGGAATCGTCGTCGCCGATCGCATTGGAGTAGCCGGGCTCGGCGCGGAAGACCGAGTAGCGCAGGCGCTGGGCGGCGCGGATATCGGCGGGGTGTTCAGTCGCCACCACGTCGTAGTCACCAGCGCGCAGCAGCACGCGGCGCGTAGGCGAGGCGGTCAGTGAACTGTGAATTGGGGAACTGGGAATCGGGGTTACCGTCATGCCTCGAATGGTTGGCGCCCAGGGCGACGCGTTAGCCACCGCGAGGTGACGGCCGCGAACCAACTCGGTGAACGGACGCTTGTCACACTTTTCCGACAAGCGCACCGCTGACAAAGCACAAGCGCCCCCGCTGCCGGTTCCGGCTGCGGGGGCGCTGAGAGCGAAGGCCCGTAGAGGGACTACTTGCGCTTGTTGACCTCTTCGGTCAGCTGCGGGGCGACGTCGAACAAGTCGCCGACCACACCGAAGTCGCTGATCTCGAAGATCGGGGCTTCTTCGTCCTTGTTGACGGCCACGATCGTCTTACTGGTCTGCATGCCCGCGCGGTGCTGGATAGCGCCGGAGATGCCCAGCGCGATGTACAGCTGCGGCGACACAGTCTTGCCGGTCTGACCAACCTGGAACTGGCCCGGGTAGTAGCCCGAGTCGACGGCGGCGCGCGACGCGCCGACGGCGGCACCGAGCGAGTCGGCCAGTGCCTCGACGACCTCGAACTTCTCCGCCGAGCCGACACCGCGGCCACCGGAGACGACGATCGACGCCTCAGTCAGTTCCGGACGGTCGCCACCGACATTCGGCGCGAAACCGGTCACCTTGACGGCGTTCTCGGCCTGCTCCGGGACGGCAACATCAACGCGGGTTCCCGCACCGGCAGCCGGGGCCGCCTCGACCGCGCCCGGACGGACGCTGATCACTGCGGTATCGCCACCGGCCTGCGAGGTGACAGTAAAGGCGCCGCCGCGGACCGACTGCACGGCCGCCGAGCCCTCGGTGACATCGATGACGTCGACGAGCAGGCCCGAGCCCAGGCGCACGGCCAGCCGACCGGCGATCTCTTTGCCCTCGGCGTTGGCGGCGACGAGCACGGCGGCCGCGCCGTTCTCCTCAGCCAGGCTGGCGAGCACATCGACCTTCGGGCTCACCAGATAGTTGACGACGTCGTCGGACTCGGCAACATAGATTTTGTCGGCACCGGCGTCGGCGAGACCGGCGAGCACGCCGTCTGCCTTGCCCGGGCCGGCGATGACGACCGCCGATGGGGTGCCCAACGCGCGGGCAGCGGTGATCAGTTCAGAGGTGACCTTCTTCAGCCCACCGTCGGCATCCTGCTCAACGAGCACGAGTACTTCAGCCATGATTTATCTCCTGAATGTCTTTGCTTGCTCGGGTGGGGATCAGATGATCTTCTGGCCGGCCAGGTACTCGACGACCTTCACGCCGCCGTCACCCTCGTCGGTGATCCGCTCACCCGCCGAGCGCGGAGGCTTCGGGGTCACGCCGGTGACGCTGCTGCCGGAGTTCCCGCCGCCCACGACGCCGTCCTCGATGCCGAGCTCGGCAACGGTGAGGACCGTCGGGACCTTCTTCTTGGCGGCCATGATGCCCTTGAAGGACGGGAACCGCGGCTCGTTGATCTTCTCGTTGACCGAGACGATGGCGGGCAGCGAAGCCTCCACGGTGTAGATGCCGTCGTCCGTCTCGCGCTCACCGGTCAGGGAGTCGCCGCTGACCTCGAGCTTGCGCAGGTGGGTGACGTGCGGCAGGTCCAGGTACTCGGCGATCATGGCTGGCACTGCTCCGGCGCGGCCGTCGCTCGACTCGTTACCGGCGATGACCAGCTCGACGCCGTCAACCGTACCCAGGGCGGTGGCTAGCAGGTAGGCGGTCTGCACCGCATCGCTGCCGTGAATCGCATCGTCCTGGATGTGGATGGCCTTATCGGCACCCATCGACAGCGCTTTACGGATGGCGTCGGCCGTCTTCTCCGGACCGGCACTCATGATGGTGACCTCGCCACCATTGGCCTCGGTGATCTGGAGCGCCTGCTCAACGGCGCGCTCATTGATCTCATCGATGATGCCGTCCACGGCACCGCGATCGAGCGTGTAATCGTCGTCGGACAGCTTCCACTCGGCGGTGTAATCCGGCACGTGCTTGATCAGAACTACAACGTTCGTCATGGGTCTACGTCGACCTCCTGCATCGGTTTCGGCGACTTACCAGCGGTAAGGCCATGGGTCGCTGAATACTCTAACCGTTCGCTACGCGGCCGTATACAGGGGTTCGCCAGTTGAGCAGGGTCGCCTTACTCACACTCGTGGCCAGGCACCGGACCGTAATGCCATACGCTCGAACGGTGACCGATTCTTCACCCCGCCGGGGTTCCCCCAGCCTGGACCCTCTCAGCCTGGACCAACAGCTGGCCCTGACCGGTGAGCGTACGGTCCCGGGTATCCCGGCCGAGAACTACTGGTTCCGCCGTCACGAGATCGCCTACGAGTTCATTGTGGCCCGGACCGCAGATCGACAGGTACTCGAGGCTGGCTCCGGCGAGGGTTACGGCGCGGCCATGTTAGCGACCGCAGCGGCGAGCGTGGTCTGCGTGGACTACGACGAGCAGGCCGTCGAACACACCCGCCGTCGATACCCCGAGGTGACCATTCACCAGGGCAACCTGATCGACCTTCCCCTCACCAATGCCAGCGTGGACACGGTGGTGAACTTCCAGGTGATCGAGCATCTGTGGGACCAGCCCGGGTTCGTCACCGAATGTCATCGGGTATTGCGCGGTGGCGGCGAACTGCTGATGAGCACGCCGAACCGGGTCACCTTCTCCCCCGGGCTGGACACCCCGCTCAACCCGTTCCACACCCGTGAACTGAATGCGGCTGAGCTGATCGACCTGCTGACCGCTGGCGGTTTCGCGCTGACGACGATGTTCGGGGTGTTCCACGGGCCACGACTGCGCGAGCTGGATGCCAAGTGGGGCGGGTCCCTGATCGACGCGCAGATCCAGCGCGCGCTGGCCGGCGAAGAATGGCCCGCCGAGCTGATCGGTGACATCGCTGGCATCACCGCAGCAGACTTCGAGATCGTCGAGGCCGCCGACCGCGACATCGATACGAGCCTGGACCTGCTCGCGGTCGCCGCGCGCCGGGATGTGGCGTGAGCGCAGCCGAGCGCGTACCGGGCCAGTTCACGCTGGTCCTGCACTCCCACCTGCCGTGGCTGATCAACCACGGCCGCTGGCCCGTCGGCGAGGAATGGCTGTACCAGTCGTGGGCGCACTGCTACCTACCACTGCAGCGCATCCTGCGCCGCCTGGCCGACGACGGCTACACCGATCAGCTCTCCCTCGGCATCACGCCGGTCCTCGCCGCACAACTGGACGATCCAGCCGCGGTGGCCGGCATGTACGAGTGGCTCGCCGACTGGCAGCTGCGCGCCATGGAGGCGGCGATCGACGACGATCCCGACCGACGCGCCAGCGGCCACCGCGAATACCGCGCTGCCGCAGCCGCGCTCGACGACTTCGCCCAGCACTGGCAGCACGGCGGCAGCCCGGCCATCCGCGATCTGCTCTCGACCAGCGTCATGGAACTCCTCGGCGGCCCACTGGCCCACCCCTTCCAGCCGCTGCTCGATCCACGCCTGCGCGAATTCTCCCTGCACGAGGGACTCGCTGACGCCCAATTACGTTGGGGCACAAGACCGTCCGGAATCTGGGCGCCGGAGTGCGCCTACACGCCGGGCATGGAGTCGCTGTACCGCGACGCGGGGGTCTCGCACTTCATGGTGGACGGCCCGACCCTGCACGGCGACACTGCACTGGGCCGCCCGGTGGCCGACAGCGACGTCGTGGCCTTCGGCCGGGATCTCACCGTCAGCTACCGCGTGTGGTCACCCAAGTCCGGATATCCCGGGCACGGAGCCTACCGTGACTTCCACACCTACGATCACCAGACCGGTTTCAAGCCGTTCCGGGTGACCGGCAAAAGCGTGCCACCGGCAGCCAAAAAGCCGTACGATCCGACGCTGGTCGACGCGGCGATCGACACCCACGTCGACGACTTCGTCGCCTGCATTCGGCAGCGGCTGATCGACGAGTCGGCACGCTTGGGGCGCGACGCCCTGGTGGTCGCGGCCTTCGATACCGAACTCTTCGGGCACTGGTGGCACGAGGGCCCGATCTGGCTCGAACGCGTGCTGCGGCGCCTACCCGAAGCCGGGATCACCGTCGGTACGCTGGCCACCGCCCGCCGCGACGGCTACGTCGGCGATCCGGTGGAATTGGCCGACTCCTCCTGGGGTTCGGGTAAAGACTGGCGCGTCTGGGAGGGCCCGCAGGTGGCGCACCTGGTGCAGCTCAACCGCGAGGTCACCGATACCGCCCTGGACAGCCTGGACAAGCGGCTCCCCGCTCACGGGTCGGCCGATCCCGGGGCCGACCCGCGTGATCTGACCGCCGATCAGATTCTCCGCGAGACGCTGATGACAGTGCAGTCGGACTGGCCGTTCATGGTCTCCAAGGACACTGCCGCCGGGTACGCGCAGGACCGCGCATACAAGCATGCGCACGCCACCCGCGAAATCTGCACCGCCTCCGATGCTGGACGTGACGCGCGCGCCGCCAGCCTGGCGGCGGGCTGGCGGCGCGCGGACAATCTGTTCGGCGCGCTCGACGCCCGACGGTTGCCGACCCGAGACTGGAGCGAGAAATGAAGGTCCGCCCGGAGCCGCCGACCTCGACGGCACGCCATCGAGTATTGATGGTGTCGTGGGAGTATCCGCCGGTGGTTGTCGGTGGTTTGGGTCGGCACGTGCACCAGTTAGCGGAAGCACTTGCCGCACAAGGGATCGAGGTGACGGTGCTGACCCGGCAGCCGTCCGGCACTGACGGATCGACCCACCCGACCACCGACACCGTCGTCAACGGCGTTCGGGTCGTGGCCGTCGCCGAGGATCCGCCAGAGTTTGAGTTCGGCGTCGACATGATGGCGTGGACGCTGGCGATGGGCCACGGTTTTATTCGCGCCGGCCTGCGCCACTTGGGCGGCGCGGACCGCTGGCGGCCTGATGTGGTGCATGCGCACGATTGGCTCGTCGCGCATCCGGCGATCGCCCTGGCCGACTTCTTCGATGTCCCGTTGATCGCCACGTTGCATGCCACCGAGGCAGGTCGGCACAGCGGCTGGGTCGCCGGGCGGATGAACCGCCAGGTGCATTCGGTCGAGTGGTGGCTGGCCAATTCTGCCGATGCCCTGATCACCTGTTCGTCGTCGATGCGCGAGGAGGTCAGCGAACTCTTCTCGACGAGCGGACCGGGGTCAGACTCTCTCGCGCCGATCACCGTCATCCACAACGGGATCGACCTGACCGCATGGGAGTTCGCGGACCGGCCGAAGCGGCTCGGCGCTCCCGAGCTGCTCTTCGCCGGCCGGCTGGAGTACGAGAAGGGCGTCCAGGATGTGCTCGAGGCGCTGCCGGCGATCCGCCGCGCGCACCCGGGGACCAGGCTGACCATTGCCGGGGAAGGCACCCAACTGGCCTGGCTGACCGAATTGGCCGCCGAGTACAAGGTCACCCGGGCGGTGACCTTCGCCGGGCGGCAGGATCACGACGGCCTGGTGACGTTGATGCAGCGCTGTACGGCGATCGTGTTGCCCAGCCGGTACGAGCCGTTCGGCATCGTCGCACTGGAAGCTGCGGCCTCGGGGATCCCCCTGATCACGTCGACCGCGGGCGGTCTGGGCGAGGCCGTGCACGACGGCGAGACCGGCGTCACGTTTGCGCCCGCCGACATCAACGGGTTGACCCACGCGGTGTGTGCGACGCTCGACGATAAGCACGCTGCCGCGGCACGCGCGCGGCGGGCCCGGGCCGTACTCACCGAGGAGTTCACCTGGCCGGTGATCGCCGAACGCACTGACGCGGTGTATGCAGTGGCCCAGCGTCGAGAGCACCGACCGCTGGCCCGCCCGGAGATCCCGGAGCGCCCACTCCCCGACCGCGATCCCGCCAACCCAATCACCGCGTAACGCACCGGTCCCACACGCTCAGACAATCCGTTCCGGCCAACACAATTAGTTCAGGCCTACGGTTGCGCGATAGGGCGGAACCGAAGCCGTTGGCCGGAAGGATCAGTCAGCGGAGCCTGCTCTGGCGTCAGCCTGGGCTTTCTTGCGTTCGATGTCGGCCAGGGCGCGTTCGAGTTCGGCGCGCTCGGCCGCGCTGGCCTCCCACGCTTGCTGCCGGTTCTTCACCACGCGCGCTGGCGAACCGACGGCGATCGAATAGTCCGGGATCACTCCGCGGGCGACGGCGTGCGCGCCCAGCACGCAACCGCGGCCGACGATCGTGTTACGCAACACCGTGACCTTGGCGGCGACCCAGGTATCCGGACCGATCCGCAGCGGACCCTTGACGATGCCCTGATCTTTGATCGGAATGCCGATGTGCTCGGTCACGTGGTCGAAGTCGCAGATGTAGCACCAGTCGGCAATCAGTGTGGAGCCGCCGATCTCGATGTCGAGGTAGGCGTTGACCACGTTGTTGCACCCGAAGACGGCCTTGTCGCCGATCCGCAGGCTGCCCTCGTGGCAGCGGATCGAGTTGCCGTCGCCGATATGCACCCAGCGCCCGATCTCCATGCGGGCCATCTCCGGCGTGGCGTGGATCTCGACGTTCTTGCCGAGGAAGACCATGCCGCGCAGCACGATGTGCGGGTTGGCCAGCCTAAAGCGCGCCAGTCGGTAGTAGCGGACCAGGTACCAGGGCGTCCACGCCTTGTTGCGCTTGATCCAGCGCAGCGAGTCCATCGTCACGAAGCGAACCTGGTCGGGGTCGCGGCGCCGCAGGCCGGCGCGCCAGCGCGACCGGTACGACGCGTTCCACATGGTGGTCATGACCACAAACCCTAGTAGCTCGCCCAACACGATAGAGTCGTGGCCGGACATTGGACATGTGGAAAGGCACCCATCCCCCATGCGGCAGGCAGTGCGAGCACCCCGATCACGGCGACACTTGTTCGCTGCCCTTGTGCTCGCCGCCATTGTCGGCCTGCTGGTGACGTCGTGCTCAGACGGCCACCGCGAGGTGCGTTCCATCCCCGCGGCCGGCTGGCCGCAGTTCGGCGGTACCGGCGGCAATACGAACTGGACCCCGGTCACGGCGGCGCAAAACCTGAAGCTCACCTGGTCGCGGCACGCCGGTGGCGCGATCACCAGTGCCCTCTCGGTGAACGCGCACGGCGAAGTGGGAGTCACGACCGCCACCTCGGACGGCTGCAATACCTTCCTTTTCGACTCGGTCAGTGGCCGTAAGCAGTGGTGCAAGAAGATGGCCTTCGCCACCAACGGCAACACGTTGGCCTTCGACCAGAACGGACAGCCGTTCATCGGTGAGGCCGGGGTCTTTCTGGCCTTCAACGGTGGCGGCAATATTCGCTGGCGGGCCGGAACGGTCGGCGTCCCGATGTCGGCGAAGTTCGCCGGGCCTGGCCAGATCCTGACGGTCACCTCCCAGGGTCAAGTGCTGCTGCTCAACGCGCAGACCGGCGATTCGCTCGCCCCTGAGGTACGGCTACGCGCCGATGCGAAGCCCGACGACCCGCGTTTCGGTTTCGCCGACTGCGCCACCGGCGGCCCGCTGTGCGGTGTCTCCGCCCCGCCCGCCGTGGACACCTCGCGCGCGCGTTTCTTCCTGAACTTCACGCCGGTCGGCACGACCGGCGGCCGCCTGTCCGCGATGGGATACTCCGCGACCGACGGCGAGCGCAGCGTCCGCGAGCAGTGGACCGCCGAGGTCGGCGGCGGCATGATGGGTGCGCCATCGCTGTCCGTCGACGGGGCGACCGTGTACGCGTTCGGCCGCGACGGACGCCTCTACGCGTTCAACGCCGACGACGGCGCCCCGCGCTGGAACTACGACCTCGGCGGCGTCGGCTTCGCCTCGCTGTCGGTCTCCCCCGACGGCGTGCTGATCCCGACCGGCGATCTCGCTAGCCCGTTGACCGTCCTGCGCGATACCGGCAGCAAGGCCGAGCAGGTCGCCAAGAACACCGACGTGAAAGTCGTCAGCCTGGCCGCGCAGACCGGCACCGACACCGCCTGGGCCGTCGTCCGGGCTAGCGACGCCGGGAGTGCACTGAGTCTGGTTGAGGTCTCCACCGCCGACGGCTCGGTCAAGCGCACCCTGGAACTGCCCGGCGCGACCGGATTCACCACCGGAGTCGTCATCTCGTCCGGGGGTAATGTCACCACCGCCACGAATGCTGGCGAGGTCTTCTACTTCAGCCCGAACTGACCCTTCGACAAGCTCAGGGAGCAAGAGGCAAGCTCAGGGAGCGAGGGACAAGCTCAGGGAGCGAGGGACAAGCTCAGGGAGCACGTGACGAGCTCCGGGAGCGGGCAGGGACGGGCGTGAATCAGGTGGCGCGGATGCCGGGCTCGCAGAGGAACGCCACGCCCTGGCGGCCGATCCGGGTCATCACCAGCGCATAGGGTTCAGCTCCCTTGAGCTTCAGCTTCTTTCGCAGCCGGTCTGGATCGATGTCCAGGCCGCGGACCAGGATTTCCAGGCTGCCGCACTTGCGGGCCGCGAGCGCGCCGCGCAACACCTTCTCGGTCACCGGCAACTGTTCGAGGATGCGAAACCCGCGTTCACCGACCGGCACGTGGTCGCCGGTCAGGTAGGCGATCTGCGGATCGAGTTGACGCAGCCCGTGCCGGTGAGCGTATTGGCGCACCAGCCCGGACCGCACCACTGCCCCGTCCGGATCGATGATCCACTCGTCCACCCCGGGGTCGTCGAGGGCGTCAGGATCGCCGGAGGTGACCTCGTAGAGGCGTGGGCGGCCGTCGGACATTGTGCGCAGCACGCTGGCGCGGTTCTCCGGCAGCCCGGGCACCTCGGTCCACAGGCACGCCTCACGCACCCCGCCGTCGAGCGACACCACCTGCACCTGCCCGTCGAAACCGAACCGGGTCCGCAGATTCCGGTAGTCCAGGCCCGGTGAGCATTTGACGGCCAGTGCGCGGCCAGCGTAGACCGACAGCAATTCCAGCAGTGGCGGATCAAGTTGGTCGATCCCGAAAACGCGGCCGCGGGTGTTGCGTCGGCCCGGGTCGGCGATCACCAGATCGGCGGTCGACGTCACGGTCAGCGCATCTGCGCGCAGCAGCGTCGGCCGCGGCCCTGTCCCACCGGCGACCGACAGATTATGTTGGGCCATCGCCAGCCGGATGTGATCGAGGTCCGAGCCGATCACTCCGCCGATCCCCGGCTCGGCAGCCAGCGCCGTCAGTTCGGCGCCGATCGAGCAGGTGACGTCGTGCACCAGCGCGCCGTGGTGGAGGCTGGCGATGTCGGCGGCGCGCAGCGCGGCGACCGGCGCGGCAGTCGCCTGTTGGACGGCATCGTCGTCGGCAAGCAGTTGATCGGCGTAACGCAGCTTGCCCACCGCACGACGACGCGCCGCGGTGACCTCAGCGACGGCGGCGAAGTGCTCCGGGTAGCGCGCCCGGAGCTGCCCGAGATCAGCGACCAGCGTCGACGGGGTCACCTGCAGTTCGGCGGCGAACTCAAGTGCCTTGCTTCCGTAGCGCGATCGCAGAAAGGCGACATCGCCTTCGCTGAGGTCGTAGGTCACGCGCGGTCAGGCTTCCGGCTTCACACCCGTGATCAGCACGTTGTAAAAGAACTGCGGTGGCACCACCTTGGTCAGGACGTTGTCGTCGAGCCAGGTCATCCGCTTCCAGCCGCCGAACGCGAAACGGGCCCAGCCGAAGCCCAGCTTGTCGCCGGGCACCGCGGCCTCGAACGTGCGCACCGGCCAGCCGAGCATGGCAGCGGCCAGTTCCTCGCTCGCCGACTCCACCTGCACCGCACCGGCGCTGGTGGAAAGCGCCTCGAGATCCTTCGGCGAGAAGGTGTGGATGTCGACGACGGCCTCCAGCGCGGCCGCGCGAGAGGACTCGTCGAGTTCTGCCTGCGGTCGCCGCCAAGACGCCAGCGCGCCGAACTTGGTGAGGTTGGTGGTCGCCCACCAGGTGGCACGGCTCATCCACCGGGCGTAGAAGTCCCCCAGAGTGGACGGCTCGCCGGCGAAGACGAAGCGGCCGCCCGGTTTGAGCACGCGCAGCACTTCGCGCAACGCCTGCTCGACGTCCGGGATGTGGTGCAGGACGGCGTGGCCGACGACCAGGTCGAAGGTGTTGTCGTCGTACGGGATCTTTTCCGCGTCGGCGACGCGACCGTCGACGTCGAGCCCGAGGCCCTGCGCGTTGCGCAGCGCGACCTTCACCATTCCCGGCGACAGGTCGGTGACTGAGCCCTTGGTGGCTACCCCCGACTGCATCAGGTTCAGCAGGAAGAAGCCGGTGCCGCAGCCCAGTTCCATGGCCCGCTCGTAGGGCAGCGGGGCGTCAGGCACGATCCGGTCCAGGCGACCGCGCGCGTAGTCGATACAGCGCTCATCGAAGGAGATGGACCACTTATCGTCGTAGCTCTCGGCTTCCCAATCGTGGTACAGCACCTGGGCCAGCTTGGTGTCCGACAGTGCGGCCTCTACCTGCGCGGCGGTGGCGTGCGGGTTGGGCTTGGGGTCCAGATCACCCGGCTCAGCGGTCGGGGTTTCGTCGATGGAGGTCATATGCGGGTGCTGCTACTTTCCGGTGAATTCGGCCTTGCCCGGGCCGTTCTCGATGAATGACGCCATGCCGATCGCACGGTCGTCGGTGGCGAACAGCGAGGCGAACAAGTGCGCCTCGATTTTCAGCCCAGTTTCCAGATCCGTGTCCAGTCCCTCGTCGATCGCGGCCTTCGCGGCAGCCAGCGCCACCGCGGCGCCGCCGGCGAACTTGCCTGCCCAGGCGAGTGCGGCGTTGTAGACCTCATCCGGTGCGACGACCTCGTCGACCAGACCGATCGCCAGGGCTTCCTCCGCGCCGACGAACCGGCCGGTGAAGACCATGTCCTTGGCCCGCGCCGGGCCGACCAGCCGGGCGAGGCGCTGCGTACCGCCACCGCCGGGGATCACGCCGAGCAGGATTTCCGGCACGCCGAGCTTGGCGTTGTCGCCGGCAATCCGGCGATCCGCGCCGAGTGCAACTTCTAGTCCGCCGCCGAGGGCGTAACCGGTGATTGCCGCGACGGTCGGCTTGGTGATCTCCGAGATCGCCCCCAGGCCCCGCTGCAGGGTGCGGGCGACCTTGGTCATGTCGGCGGCCGACATGTCGACCATTTCTTTGATGTCGGCGCCAGCCGCGAATACCTTCGGGCCGCCGTAGACGACGACGGCCTTGATGTCGTCCCGCATATTGGCTTCGTGGGCCGCAGCGACCAGCTCGTCCTGCACCTGTCGGTTCAGCGCGTTCATCGGGGGGCGATGAAGCTTGATGGTGCCGACCCCGGGGTGGTCCGCCGCGGTCTCCAAGGTGACGAATTCAGGCATGAGTGCAGGCTACCGGGTCCGCGGTCCGCCGCCCAACCGCACCTGCCGCGGTATAGCGCGTCCGACGGCCGAGGGGCGTGCCCCGAGCCGAAACCGGACGCTCAGTTCGCCGCGTCGCGCAGCCGGTCCAGGCGGCCGTCGGCGAGCGCGGCGAGGTAGTAGGCCGAGTCGGTGAAGCCCAGACCCAGGATGCCCTGCCCATCGGACACCTCCGGCTCGATCGGCGTGATTGTCCGCGGCGCGGCCAGCACGTCGGCGACGGTGTGGAAGCGCGCGAGGTCGCGCAACTGGGTCCACGTCGGCGGCAGCAGGAAGCGGCGGCCCGCCGTCCAGTCGTCGAGGGCGTCGTGGGCGGTCTGCCATTCGGCGGCTTCGGCCTCGGTGGTGGCGCCGTCGGCGGCTTGCCCCGCAGGCAGCGAGGCGAGGAAAAACCTCGTGTCGTAGCGGCGCTTCTCATTCTTCGGGGTGATCCAGTGGGCCATCGGCCCCAGCAGATCGGTGCGCAACACCAGATCGTTCTGGTTGAGGAACTCGGCGAAGGAAAGATCCTTACTCACCAGCCGAGCGCGCTCGTCGTGAAAGATCGACGGATCGGGGCACACCGCGTCGGCGGTCCCGGCCAGCAGCACCCCGCATTCTTCGAAGGTCTCGCGGACTGCGGCCGAGACCAACGCGCGGCCGGTCTCGACGTCGGTGGCGAGTTGCGCGGCCCACCAGTGCACGTCCGGACCGACCCAGCGGATCTGCGCGTCCCGGTCACGGTCGTCGACGCCGCCGCCGGGAAACACCGTCATGCCGCCGGCGAATGCCATCTGCTGGACTCGGTGCTGGAGAAAGACTTCGATGCCGCGGTCGCCGTCACGCACCAGCACGACAGTGGACGCATCACGCAAGGGCGCGACATCGACGGGCTGCTCGACACTCATCATCCGACTGTAACCCGCGTCGCTTCGGCCCCCATCGGCCTGTCTCTCCCTGCGCCTGTCTCTCACTGCGCCCGTCGGTGCCCACCGGCCTGCCGGGCGCGGCGCGCAAAATACCGCCCGTCGTCGTTGGCGAGGGCGATGGACTGCCGGAAGGTGGTGGTCAGGTTCTCCGCCGTCAAGGTGGTGGCGAGCGGCCCCTGCGCCGTGACGTGTCCTTCGGACAACAGCATGGCGTTGGTGAAGCCGGGCGGTACTTCTTCGACGTGGTGGGTAATTAGCACCATCGCCGGGGCTTCCGGATCGGCGGCCAGCGCACCAAGCCGGTCGACGAGTTCCTCGCGGCCACCCAGATCCAGCCCGGCGGCGGGTTCGTCGAGCAACAGCAGCTCCGGGTCTGTCATCAGCCCG
Organism: Gordonia sp. (in: high G+C Gram-positive bacteria); assembly: GCF_049299075.1. Lineage (GTDB taxonomy): Bacteria > Actinomycetota > Actinomycetes > Mycobacteriales > Mycobacteriaceae > Gordonia. Next base: position 1,902 of record NZ_JBAQWU010000388.1, on the reverse strand, counting down.
CGGGCGATGAGGACACGCTTGCGTTCACCCTCCGACAGCGTGCCGAACCGGCGGTCGGCCAGATGCTCGGCGCCCATCGACTCCAGCACATCGGCGGCCCGGTCTCGGTCGAAGCGATCGTACTCTTCGCGCCAGCGCCCGAGGACCGAGTAGCCAGCAGAGACCACCAGATCGGAGACGATTTCGTGGTCGGGGATCCGCGCGGCCAACGCCGAACTAACCAGGCCGATGCGCGTGGTCAGATCGCGAATGTCGGTGCGCCCCAGCCGTTCTCCGAGGACAAAGGCGCTCCCTGAGGTCGGATGTTCCAAGGCTCCGGCCATCCGCAGCAGCGACGTCTTGCCAGCCCCGTTGGGACCGATGATCACCCAGCGCTCGTCCAGTTCCACCTGCCAGTCCACCGGGCCGACGAGAGTCTTGCCGCCGCGCGTCAGCGTGACGCTGGCGAAGTCGAGGATCAGGTCCGGATCGGTCTGCGGTTCACTCACGCCTCCATGATGCACCGAAGCCAGCTCACCGTCGGGGAGGCCCGCGGGAATACCGCGACCGAGGCGACCGGTTGCATCGGAAGTGAGCACCGTCAACCTCCCCCTGTCCCTTCTCGACCTGGCCCAGGTGGGTCCCGGCGAAACTGTCCGGGATGCGCTGGCGCAGTCGGTCGAGCTCGCGAAGCTCGCCGATGCTGGCGGCTACGAGCGCCTCTGGTATGCCGAGCACCACAATATGCGCGCGATCGCCTCGGCGGCGCCCGCTGTGCTGATCGCCCGGATGGGCGCGGAAACCTCGCGCATCCGCCTGGGCGCCGGCGGCGTCATGCTGCCCAATCACTCCCCGCTGGCCATCGCCGAGCAGTTCGGCACCCTCGCCGAGCTCTATCCCGGTCGCATCGACCTGGGTCTGGGGCGAGCACCCGGCGGCGACCAAGCAACCTTCGCCGCACTCCGGCGCAGCCCCGCCGCCTCCGACGCCTTTCCCCGCGACGTGGTCGAGCTGCAGCAGTACCTGCGCGGTATCCCGACCGAATCCGGCGTCGTCGCGACCCCAGGGGCCGGTACCGACGTGCCCCTGTACATCCTCGGGTCGTCGCTGTTCGGCGCACAGCTGGCCGCCTACCTTGGACTGCCCTACGCCTTTGCGTCGCACTTCGCCCCGGCCGCACTGGAACAAGCGATCGAGCTGTACCGCAACGAGTTCCGGCCCGCCCAGACGGCAACCGGCCTCTCCGAGCCATACGTCATCGCCGCGGTGGGCGTCATCGCCGACGACGATCCCGAGCGCGCGCACGACCAGTTGACGATCACCAAACGCCAGCGCGCCAAGTTCCTCTTCGGCCGTGGCCGCGACCTGACCGACGACCAACTCGACGAGCTGCTCGACGGCCCCGTCGGACGCCAGGTGGACGAGATGGTCCGGTACGCGGCGGTCGGCACCCCGGAGCAGGTGCGGCGTGAGCTGTCCGAGTTCGCCGACTTCGCCCGCGCCGACGAACTGATGCTGGCCCCGATGGCCTACGACCGTGAGGTGTGGTCCGGCACCGCCCGTGCACTCGCGCCCGCTCCCGCCCCCTGATTCGGGTCACCGAGCACCATGGTCTCCGGCTCGCCCCGTCGATCGAGGGGGCCAGACCGAGACGAGCGGCGAGTTCCGGCGTTCGACGACGATGCGCGCACCGCGTCGCGCGAAGTCCGGGTCAGTCGACCCAGTCGGCGATCACCGTGCATGACCCGGGCGCGACCTCGGTGTAGCCAGCGTCACGGACGGCGACGGCGCGCCCCTCCCCGGACGCGGTGAGCAACCGGGCCCAACGTGGCAGGCCGGCCTGCCGCACCACCAGCGGGCAGCCGTCGGCATACCAGGGGTCCACCTGACCCAGCGGCACCAGCCGCACCCCGAGCATCGACG
>NZ_JBAQWU010000387.1:0-24986 GCF_049299075.1 Gordonia sp. (in: high G+C Gram-positive bacteria) | reverse complement strand
TACGGAGCCGGACGGGCGGCCACTGAGGTACTGGCGCTGGTGGGTGTACCCGGGTAGCGGGAACGTCGGACCCTGGAGGAAGTTATCTGCAGGCATCGAGGCCAGCGTCGCCGGCGAATACCGATCGATCCCGTTGTTGATGCCCTTGAGCCATTTGTCGTACCAGGCGCGGGCCAGCACGTTCATCTTCGGCGGCGCACCCTTGGTGCCGAACTCGGCGCCGACGGTGATGTGGTAACCGTCGTCCATGATCAGCTTTTTCTGGCTGTCGGGAAGCTGCTTGAGTCCGGTCAGCAGGCGGGCTTCACTGTTGGTGAACAGGTCGTTCCAGCCGCCGACAGCAAAGGTGGGTGTGGTGATGTTGCCGACGTTGGTAGCCAGGGCGGACCGCTGATCTGAGCTGGCGGTCAGCAGGTCGCGGGCCTGGCCGGTGACCTGATCGGGATGCTGCACGGTCAGCGCCTGGAGCATGACGTCGAAGAAGGTGAGCGGATCTTTGGCGCGGTCGCCCAGCCACTTCCAGTCGAAGGTGCCGTTGAGCATGGAGGCGACGTTCGGGATCATCTTCGTGCCGTTGACCAAGGCCAGCCAGAAGTTGAGGAAGCCAGCTCCGACGCCACCGCCGGGTGCAACGACGTCGCGGACGATGTCTGCGCCGGGGACCACTGGGAAGAGGGCGCCGAGCTGACCGGGTTTATCGGCCGCGGCCTGCAGCTGGTTGATCGCCGAGTACGAGGCACCGGCCATGCCGAGCTTGCCGTTGGACCAGCGCTGCTTACCGACCCAGTCGAGCACCTCGGTGGTGTCCTGGCGTTCGCGGGGACCGAAGACCTGCCAGGTGCCCTGTGAGAAGCCGGTGCCGCGGACGTCCACCACCAGCATGTTGTAGCCGGATCGGATCAATTGCGGGTCGTAGGCGAACGAGTCGACGAAGCCGCTCTGCAGGCTGCCGACCAGTTCGTTGTATCCGCTGATCGCGGTCCCGCGCAGATTGATGGCATTGAGCAGGGAGATTAACTGCGGCATCAGGACCGGGTAATTCGTCACCTCGGCGGCCAGCGAACTGATCATCTTGGTGTACGGCGTGATGTTGACGATGGTCGGCAGCTTCTCGTCGACAGTGCGGCCGTTGGCGTGGGCTGGTCGGATCAGGTTGCCGCGCAGCACGGTGCCGTCGCTCATCTTGATGGACACGTCCGGAGTCACGTTGTATCCCGGGTACTTCTGCGGCCCCTCGGCGGTCCGCGTCCACTTCGCGCCCAGTGCGCCGAAGACGGCGGCGTCGGCCGGTGCGGTGGCTTGCGGCAGCAGGGCGCCGCCTGCAGCGACCAGCAGGCCGGTGACCAGTAGAATCAGTGTCCGAAATAGCCGGACACGCAGTGTCGCAAACATGTGATGTACAACTCCCCAAGGCTGTTGATGTGATGCACGCTGTGCACCTACTGGCACGTAACTTAACGCAAAGTAAGAACGGTGTCTATCTTGGGCGTCGATCGATGTTATTTAGTACCGCGGCGGCCGCGCTGACCAGGGCCGGGTCGGTGACTTCGAGCCCGCCGCCCAGGCCCCCGCCCGGCCCTTGCCGCCCCGGATCGGCAGCCATCCGCTTGGCCGATAAGTGGACCGCGTCGACACCGATCTCGATCAGCGCGGGCAGATCGTCGAGCGTGAGCCCGCCGCCGGCCATGATCTGCACGCCGCTGCGCGCCTGCGTCAGTCGGGCCAACTGTGCCATGCCGGCGCCGACCTGCCGAGCGCCGCCGGAGGTGAGTACCCGGTCGACGCCAAGGTCGGCGAGGGTGGCCAAGGCCGCAACCTGATCGGCCACCACATCGAGCGCCCGGTGAAAGGTGATGTGCAGCGGTGTCGGCGCTTCGCGGGCCGCAGCGATCAGGAGTCGGCAGGCGGCCACGTCGATTTCGCCGTCGGCGTTGAGCACGCCGATCACCACGCCGGCCGTGCCGAGTCCGCCCACAGAACGGATATCGTCGGCCATTGCGCCGAGCTCGGCGTCGTCGTACACGAACCCGCCGGGTCGGTTGCGGATGAGCGCGTGCACCTCGATACCGATCGATCGGACCTGTGCCAGCGTCCCCGGGGACGGAGTCAGGCCGCCGGTCGCGCCCAGAGCCGTGCACAATTCGACCCGGTCGGCGCCGCCAGCTCGCGCGACCGCGGCGCCGGTGGCGTCTTGGACGGCGATCTCCAGCAGGGGGCGGGTGCCGGTGTGTTTGTCGCGCATAGGGCCCATCCTGCGCGCTCGCTCCGGTCGGCGGGGCCGGTTGAGCAGGGTTGCCGTCAGGTGCCGGGAGACGCTTCAGTACACTCGTCAACGCATCACCATCGGCCCCGGTGGCGAAATTGGCAGACGCGCCGCACTCAAAATGCGGTCTCGAAAGGGGTGCCGGTTCGAGTCCGGCCCGGGGCACAGCATTCAGAAAGCGAGTCGATGAGCGAATCGGAGTCCGCCGACCCGGCACCAGCACACCGCGTGGTCGTGGCCGAGGACGATTCGCTGATTCGGATGGACCTGTGCGAGATGCTTCGCGACGAAGGCTACGATGTGGTCGGCGAGGCGCCGAACGGTCAGGTAGCGGTCGATCTCACCGAGTCGCTGCGCCCCGACCTGGTGATCATGGACATCAAAATGCCCGTTCGGGACGGTATCGACGCGGCCAGCGAGATCGCCCAGAAGCGCCTTGCTCCGGTGGTCATGCTCACCGCCTTTAGTCAGCGCGATTTTGTCGAACGGGCTCGCGACGCCGGAGCGATGGCTTACCTGGTCAAGCCGTTCAGTCAGTCCGATCTGGTGCCGGCGATCGAGGTGGCGTTGAGCCGGTTTCGCGAGCTGAAGGCCCTCGAAGACGAGATCTCCGGGATGAACGAGCGGTTCGAGGCCCGCAAGCTCATTGAGCGCGCCAAAGGCCTGCTCATGGAGAAGCAGGACCTGACTGAGCCGGACGCCTTCCGCTGGATTCAGACCAACGCCATGGATCGCCGCGTCACCATGAAGGCTGTCGCGCAGGTCGTTGTCGAGACCCTCGGCGCGTAGTTCGGTCGGGCTCCATCACTAGACTCGGCACGGTGAGCCCCGCGCAGACCTTGCCCAGTTCTTCCGCCCGCACCAAGCTGGACCAGCGGCCGACGCTGATGCTGCTGGACGGCCATTCGCTGGCCTACCGCGCGTACTTCGCGTTGCCCGCCGAAAACTTCCGGACCAACACCGGCCAGCACACCAATGCGGTGTACGGCTTCACGTCGATGCTGATCAATCTGCTGCGCGACGAGGAACCCACGCACATCGCCGCGGCATTCGACGTCTCCCGCCAGACTTTCCGTTCGGAGATGTTCCCGGAGTACAAAGCGCAGCGGTCTAAATCGCCGGACGAGTTCCGCGGCCAGGTGGAATTGACCAAGGACGTCCTGGACGCGATGGGCATTGCGGTGATGGCGATCGAAGGCTATGAGGCCGACGACATCATCGGCACGCTCGCCACGCGCGCCGACGCTGCCGGTTACCGCGTCCTCGTGGTGACCGGTGACCGGGATGCGCTGCAACTGGTCAACGACAACATCACCATCCTGTACCCGAAGCGTGGTGTCTCCGAGCTGACCCGTTTCACCCCGGACGAGGTGGAGCGCAAGTACGGCCTGACCCCGTCCCAGTACCCCGACTACGCGGCCCTGCGCGGTGACCCGAGCGACAACCTGCCAGGTATTCCCGGCGTCGGTGAGAAGACCGCCGCCAAGTGGATCCGCGAATACGGCTCGTTCGACGACCTGGTTGCTCGGGCTGACGAGGTGAAGGGCAAGGTCGGCGACTCGCTGCGAGCTAATCTGGCCGGCGTCATCATGAACCGACGCCTCACCGAATTGGTCCGCGATATGGATCTGCCTGCCGGACCCGGCGACCTGGCCCTACACGCGTGGGATCGCGACCGCATCCACCGGCTCTTTGACGACCTTGAGTTCAAAGTCCTGCGTGACCGGCTGTTCGCCACCCTCAGCTCGGTCGAACCGGAAGCCGAGTCGGGTTTTGCGGTCTCCGGGACCGTGCTGGCGGCCGGGGAAATCGGCGTCTGGCTCGCGGCACACACCACGACCGGCCGCAGTGGACTGGCGGTCACCGGACCGCACCAGGTGGTCGGTTCGGAGGCCACCGGCCTCGCCATCGCGGCCGCCGACGGCGAGGCCGCGTTCGTCGATCCGGTGACGTGTAATTCCGACGACGAGGCCGCCCTCGGCGCGTGGCTGGCCGACCCCGAAGCGGCGAAGGCCGTTCACGAGGTCAAGTGGGCGATCCACAATCTGCGCAGTCGCGGTTGGGAGCTGGCGGGAGTCACCTCTGATACGGCACTGGCCGCCTATCTGGTGCGGCCGGGGCAGCGGACCTTCAATCTCGACGACCTCGCACTGCGCTATCTGCGCCGCGAACTGAAGGCGGACAATGCTGCCCCCGACGGCCAGCTGTCCCTGCTCGACGATGATGAGGACGACCTGGCCGCATCGAATCAGCTCATGCTCTCGGCGCTGGCCGTCGCCGAACTGGCCGACACCCTCGACGTCGAGTTGGCGCGGATCGAGTCGGTGCCGCTGCTGCGCGATATGGAGTTGCCGCTCGCGTTTGTGCTCGCCGATCTGGAGACCGCGGGCATCGCCGTCGACGTCGAACGACTACAGGAGCTGGAACGCGAATTCGCCGCGCGGGTCCGCGCGGCGGCCGAGTCGGCGTACGAGGTGATCGGGGAGCAGGTGAACCTGGGGTCGCCGAAGCAACTGCAGGTGGTGCTCTTCGACAAGCTCGGTATGCCGAAGACGAAGAAGACCAAGACTGGCTACACCACCGACGCCGATGCGCTCGCGTCACTCTATGAGAAGACCGAACACCCGTTCCTCAAACATCTGCTGGAGCATCGGGACGCGACGCGACTCAAGGTGACCGTCGACGGGCTGCTCAAAACGGTGGCCGACGACGGGCGCATCCACACCACGTTCAATCAGACGGTGGCGGCCACCGGCCGGCTCAGCTCCACCGAACCGAACCTGCAGAACATCCCGGTGCGCACCGAGGCGGGCAGGCAAATCCGCGGCGGCTTTATCGTCGGCCCTTCGACAAGCTCATGGATCAACCCGATCCTTTAGCCGGTCGAAGGGTACGACTGCCTGATGACGGCCGACTACTCGCAGATCGAGATGCGGATCATGGCGCATCTGTCCGGGGACGAGGGCCTGATCGAGGCTTTCAACACCGGCGAGGATTTGCATAACTTTGTTGGCTCACGGGCGTTCGGTGTGCCGGTCGACCAGGTGGACGCCCAGATGCGGTCGCGGGTCAAGGCGATGAGCTACGGTCTGGCCTACGGTCTGTCGGCGTTCGGTCTGGCCGCCCAACTAGGCATCAGTCGGGACGAGGCACGTGAGCAGATGGAGCAGTATTTCGACCGGTTCGGCGGTGTCCGCGACTATCTGCACGAGGTCGTGGTGCAGGCCCGCGCTAAGGAGTACACCGAGACCCTGTTCGGGCGACGCCGTTACCTGCCGGATCTGAACTCCGACAACTTTCAGCGCCGACAGTCCGCCGAACGGATGGCTCTCAATGCGCCGATCCAGGGCACCGCGGCCGACATCATCAAGGTGGCGATGATCAACGTCGCCACGCGGATCGTCGCCGAGGGCCTGCGTTCGCGGATGCTGCTGCAGGTGCACGACGAACTCGTCGTCGAGGTGGCCGCGGGGGAGCGCGACGCGATTGAGGCGCTGGTCCGCGAGGAGATGGGGTCGGCGATCGAGTTGACGGTGCCACTGGACGTGTCGGTGGGATTCGGCCGTTCGTGGGATGACGCTGCGCACTGACGCGGCATAGGGTTAGCCGTATGTCCGAGTCGCGCGTCAATACTCAGTTCGGTCCGTACCGTCTGGACGCGTTGCTCGGTCGGGGTGGGATGGGTGAGGTTTATCGTGCGTACGACACGGGGAAGGACCGGGTCGTCGCGCTGAAATTGCTGAACCCCGGGCTGGCCGCTGACCCGGAGTATCGCGAGCGGTTCCGCCGCGAATCGCGCACTGCGGCCAGGCTCGGCGATCCGCACGTGATTCCGATTCATGACTGGGGCGAAGTGGACGGTGTGCTGTTCATCGACATGCGCCTCGTCCAGGGCGGCGATCTGCGCGGCGTCCTGACGCGGGAGCATCGCCTCGATCCGCGCCGGGCGGTGTCGATCGTCGAACAGATCGGTGCGGCGTTGGACGCCGCACACACCGATGGGCTGATCCACCGCGATGTGAAGCCGGAGAACATTCTGGTCGGCAGCCGGGACTTCGCCTATCTGGTTGATTTCGGCATCGCCAACGCGGCCGGTGACACGCGACTCACCCAGGCCGGCAGCGCGATTGGCTCCATCGCGTACATGGCCCCGGAACTGTTCGACGGAAAGCCGGCGAGCCCGGCTAGTGACGTCTACGCGCTGGCCTGTGTCTTGTTCGAATCATTGACCGGCCAGGTTCCGTTCCCCGCCACGACGGTGAGTGCGGCGATCAAGGCCGCTGTCACGTCGCCACCGCCGCGGGCGACCGCGCTGGTGCCGGGGCTGCCCGGAATGCTGGACGCGGTGATCGCGGGGGGCCTCGATCCCGACCCGGCGCGTCGTTACCGCTCGGCCGGTGAGCTGGCGGCGGCGGCGGTCCAGGCGCTCTCGACGGCGGGAAGGCCGGTGGCTGCGCCCCCGGCGACCGCCCCGGTGTACCAGACCACTCAGGTGCAGCAGGTCGGGCCGCAGTACAGCGGTCCGCAGTACAGCGCTCCGCAGTTGCCGCCGAAGTCGAATACCCTGCTTCTCCTCGGGATCGCCGCAGCGGTGCTGACCATTGCCATCGCCGCGGGGATCGGCTTCATCGCGTTCGGGGCCGACAACGAAGCGCCCCTCGACCAGGCCGAGCAGAATGCCGTGGCCGAGGCGAGTGCGTCGGCAGTGCCCACGAGCGCGGTTGTGACGACGCGCGAGGTTGTGACGACGACCGTGTCGTCGACTACCTCCGGCCGCCCGCCGGTCCGCACTTACCCGGCCCCGTCGGTCCATGTCGAGGTGCTCGCCGATCCGTCCGACCCGGGGTACGTGCCGCCGCCGCCGCACATTGACGATGCGTACTATTTCGCGCAGTTCGGGGCGTTCAACCAGCCTGATACGGCGCGGGAGAAGGCCGGACAGCATTATGGCGCGGTGATCGTCGACGGTTCCCACGTTGGTCTGTCCACGAGGTATGCGGTAGTCCGCCCGACTAACAGTATGGCGGAGGCGGAGTTGGTGTGCTCGAAGTTCGGTCCGGGTGACTGCTATCCCGTGCGTCGGGCCGGGTGACGGGAAGGCTGATGGTGGACGTGTTGCAGGTCGCGGTGCTAGCCGGTGATGGGATCGGCCCAGAGGTGGTGCCCGTCGCGATGGTCGCTGCCGAGAAAGCCCTTGCTGCACAAGGGATCCGGGTGCAGTGGGAGATGTTGCCGTTCGGGCGCTCGGCCATCGACAGCCATGGGGAGTCCATGCCGACCAGCACGCTGGACGCGCTCGACGGCTTCGAGATGATGGTGGTCGGTCCGCACGACAGCGCCAGCTACCCTGAACCGCATCGCAGTGCGGCGCCGCCGGGTGCGGTGCTGCGCAAGCACTTCGGCTTGTACGCGAATCTTCGTCCGGCACAAGCGATTCCGCATATTCCGGCCACGGCGCCAGACATTGACCTGTTGATCGTCCGGGAGAACAGTGAGGGCCTGTACGCCGACCGGAACATGGCGGTCGGTGCTGGCGAATTCATGCCGACGCCCGATGTAGCGCTGTCCGTCGGAGTGGTGACACGCCAGGCGAGTGAACGGATTGCTGAGCGCGCCTTCGAGGCGGCACGGACGCGGCGCGGCCACGTCACCGTGGTGCACAAGGCCAATGTGCTGCGGTTGACCACCGGGCTGTTCCGTGACGTGTGTTTCGAAGTGGCGCAGCGCTATCCGGAGGTGCGGGTGGATCAGCAGCATGTGGATGCGATGGCGGCATTGCTGGTCCGCCGTCCCGGTGACTTCGACGTTCTGGTGACCGAGAATCTGTTTGGCGACATCCTGTCCGACCTGGCCGCGGAGCTGTCCGGGTCGCTGGGTTTGGCGTCGTCGATCAACTGCTCGGACACCCGAGTGATGGCCCAAGCGGTGCATGGCGCCGCGCCGGATATCGCCGGGCGCGGCCTAGCGAACCCCCTGGCGATGATCAGTTCGGTGGCTTCGGCGCTGGACTGGGCGGCAACTCGGCGCGCGGATCCGCGGTTGGCGGCCGCCGCGGCGAGTCTGCGCGCTGGAGTTGCGGCAACGGTCGCCGCCGGAGTCATGACACCGGACCTGGGTGGAATCGCCACGACGTCGGAATTCGGTGACCGACTCTACTCGGTCCTGTAGGTTCATCCACGTGCGTGGACGGCTCAGAAGGTTCAGTGCTCTGGTAGCGGTCTGCGGTGTGCTGGCGGCCGCCGGCTGCACCAACGACGAATCCGAACTCGACGTCCAGTCGATCACGGTGCACGTGGAGAAACAGCCGGCGATCGCGGCACTGGTGCCGCCGAAGATCGCCGATTCGGGAGTGCTGCGCGTCGGTACCAACCCGCCGTATCAACCGAATGAGTTCAAAGACCCGACCGGCAAGATCGTCGGCTTCGACATCGATCTGATGGAGGCGATCGCCGCGGTCCTCGGTTTGACGCCGAGGTTCTACGAATCGGCCTTCGACAAGATCATCCCGGCCATCCAGGCCGGTACGTACGACGTCGGAATCTCGTCGTTCACCGACACTACTGAACGCGAGGAGCAGGTCGACTTCGTCACCTACTACCGGGCCGGCATCCAGTGGGTGCAGCGAGCCGGCGACACCATCGACCCGGACAACGCCTGCGGGCTGCGGGTCGGAGTGCAGTCGACCACCGTCGAGGACACCGACGAGATCCCGGCCAAGAGCGCGGCCTGCGTTGCGGCGGGCAAGGCGCCGATTAGTAAGCAGAAATTCGACGATCAGGACCAGGCGGTCACCGCGCTGCTGCTGGGGAAGATTGACGCCTTCTCGGCCGACTCGCCGGTCAGCGCCTACGCGGTGAAGAAGACGGCGAAGATCGGCGAGCACCTGGAACTGGTCGGGCCGATTTATGATTCGGCTCCGTACGGCATTCCGCTGCCGAAGGGATCGTCGATGGGGCCCGCCATGGCGCAGGCCATGCAGTTCTTGATCGACAACGGCTACTACCAGACGATCGCTGTCCACTGGGGTGTCGAGGCAGGCATGATCGAGTTTTCGCAGATCAACGGAGCTACCGAATGAGCAGTCCAGAATCGGGATCGACGGACACCACGCCGTCGACGGACGCCACACCGTCGACGCCGCCAGAGTCGATTACCGCGGTGCCGCTGCGCCACCCCGGCCAGTGGATCGCTGCGGTGATCATCCTCGGCGTGGCCGGGTTGTTTATTTACGGTGCGGCCACCAATCCCGCCTACAAGTGGGACACGTACGGCAAGTACTTGTTCGACACGCGGATCATCGAGGCGGCCGGCTGGACGTTGGCGCTGACGGTCTGCGCGATGGCGCTGGGCGTGGTGCTCGGAGTGATCATGGCGATCATGCGGCTCTCGCCCAACCCGGTGCTGCGTGCGGTCGCCTGGGTGTATCTCTGGGTGTTCCGCGGGACGCCGGTGTACGTGCAGCTGGTGCTGTGGGGTCTGTTCGGATCCATCTACAAGCAGATTGACTTGGGTGTGCCGTTCGGTCCGACGTTCTTCCATATCGACGTCCAGTCGATCAACGCTGCCTTCCTGTTCGCGATCATCGGTCTGGGTCTTAACGAGGCGGCGTACATGGCCGAGATCGTGCGCGCTGGCATCACGTCGGTGCCGGAGGGGCAGATGGAGGCCTCGGTGGCCTTGGGCATGACCTGGCCGCAGACCATGCGCCGCGTCGTACTGCCGCAGGCGATGCGCATCATTATCCCGCCGACTGGCAACGAGTTGATCTCCATGCTGAAGACGACGTCGCTGGTGACCGCGATTCCGTTCTCCCTGGAGTTGTACGGACGCTCGCGGGACATCTCGAGCGTCAACTTCCAGCCGATCCCGATGCTGCTGGTCGCCTCCACCTGGTATCTCGCGGTCACCTCGCTGCTCATGGTCGGCCAGCACTACCTGGAGAAGCACTATTCGAAGGGCGCCAGCCGCGTGCTCAGTGAGCGGCAGCTCGCCGAACTTGCGCAGGCCGAGACCATGGAGGGTGGCCGATGAGCCCGACCCAGACCCCGTCGCTGATGGTGCAGGCCGAAGGCGTTTGCAAGAACTTCGGCGCACTGCAGGTGCTCAAAGGAATCTCGCTGGAGGTGAAGCCCGGCGAGGTCGCCTGCCTGATCGGGCCGTCCGGTTCGGGTAAGTCGACGTTTTTGCGCTGTGTGAATCACTTGGAGAAGGTCAACGCTGGGCGGCTGCTGGTCGACGGGGAGTTGATCGGCTACCGGGAACGGGGCGGCAAGCTCTACGAGATGAGCCCCAAGGATGCCGCCAAGCAGCGTCGCGATATCGGCATGGTGTTCCAGCACTTCAATTTGTTCCCGCACCGTACGGTGCTGGCGAACATCATCGAGGCGCCGATCCTGGTGAACGGCCGCAAGCGCGACGAGGCCGTGGCCAGCGCGCAGGATCTGCTCGACAAGGTCGGTCTGGCCAGCAAAGCTGACGCGTACCCGGCGCAACTCTCCGGCGGTCAGCAGCAGCGCGTGGCCATCGCCCGGGCCCTCGCCATGGATCCGAAGCTGATGTTGTTCGACGAGCCGACCTCGGCACTGGACCCGGAATTGGTTGGCGACGTGCTGTCGGTGATGCGCGATCTCGCCGATGCCGGCATGACGATGGTGGTGGTGACGCACGAGATGGGCTTCGCCCGGGAGGTCGCTGATCAGTTGGTATTCATGGCCGACGGCGTCGTCGTCGAACGCGGCGACCCGCGCGAGGTCTTGGAGAACCCGCAGGAGCAGCGGACCAAGTCGTTCCTCGCGAACCTCCTCTAGTGCCCCGCCCTGCTGGCTGTGCAGCCATTGCACCGTCGCCGGGGCATTGGTATTCGCCCAATTCCGCAGTACAGTTGAGGTCATGGATACGACGACACGGGAAATCGGAGAACGAATTCGGAGTGCGATGTCGGCCGGTTTGACCCAGCGGGATCTGGCAGACAAGGCTGGAATGACGCCGGATGCCCTGTCGCGGGCACTGAACGGGCATCGCGGATTTGCGACCGTCGAGTTGATCGGTATTGCCGATCTCCTTGGGGTCAGTCTGCAGTGGCTCGCGACTGGCCGCGATGACCTGCGGCAGACCGAGCTGGTCGCGCGGCATAACTGGGACGCCGAGTCCGAGCGCCGGGTCAACGGGGGGCATGACGCCGACACGGAAGCATTGGCGCCAGTTTTCGAGGCCTATCAACTGGCGTACCCGAACGGGGTACCGATGAGTCGGGAGATCCCCGAGAGATCGGCGGCGGTTCGGGACAAGCTGGGTCCGGACTTCGTCCGACGGTTCGCCGACCGGATTGAAGAAGAATTCGACGTGGACGTCGTTCAGTTGCCGAATCTGACGACCGCCTACTCCACCCTCCTGGCGGGCCAGCGTGGACTCATCGCGTTAGTTGCGGACTCATACTGGTATCGCAACAATTGGTCGCTCGCCCATGAGCTCGGTCACCTCGCACTGGGCCACGCCGAAGGCGGAGTCTCCGAGGATGAACGTCAGCGGCAGGAGGAGGCCGCCAACAAGTTCGCGGCCGACCTGCTCTTGCCACGATCGCTGATGACCTCCGTCGACTGGGCGACGGTCGGCCTGCCGGAAGTGGCGAGCTTCCTCTGGCACCACGGAGTGTCGACATGGGCGCTCAGGACACGGATCGCCTATCTGAAGGCGGAGATGTCGGCGGAGCTCCTCAGCGCATTGACGGAGTCGACACCGAAGTTTCTTCGGGCGCATCTTCACGAGATCGACGGGGATCCGCACGCGATGGCCCGGCGAGAGCAGGAGTCGGCGGCGCGCCAATTCCCGTTGGGTTTGCTGGACGCATTGACTGAGCGCGTCGACGAAGGCCGTGTCGGTCCGCAGCGACTCGCATGGGCGCTGGGCGTGTCGGTGGCGAGTGTCATGCCCGACGAGGAGAGCGTGGCGGAGCAGTACTTTCAGGCAATGAGTCGACGGTCGCCACTGAGCGATCAAGGTGGGTCGCTGGCGGACTCGTCTGCGTCATGACGATCGACTGGTCACTTCTGACGACGAAGAAGCAGGCTCGCTGTTTGCAGGGATTCGCATGCATGGATCCGGGGAGTCATGCAGATCGGCCCTGGGAGTACCAGGCCCAGGCAGCGTTGCGCACGTGCGGTCAGCGACTGCCTGAGACCGCGTTCATTCTGGTGGGGCGAGAAGAAGGTGACGCCGTCGCCGCTTGTCTGCTGGATGAGAACGTGAACGGCGATGGTCTCGAGGTGTTTGTCTACTGTGCGGCGGTCGGAGTCGAGCGCCGGAACTGCGGAGGGCACACTGCGGATCTGATGGTGGAGCGGCTCCTTCGCGACTGTCGGGAGCGGGCGCGCGCGGCCAGCTGTCGGAGACTGATGATCCGAGGCAAGATTCACCGGGAGAATCGTGCCAGTCAGTTTCTTGCAAAGCGCTTCGGACTCGAGCCAGAGCCCTCGTACGACGGCGACTACCAGTACTGGGTGTGCGCGACCGACGCGGCGGACTGATCGGGCAGGTCAGGTCGGTACGCGTCGGCTACCCCGGCTTGTGGGTGAGGAAGATGGCGGTGCCGGGGAAGAGGGTGCCGCGCAGGGGAGACCACTGGCCCCATTCGGCGTCCAGGTCGTCGGGCCATTCGGGTTCGACGACGTCGTCGAGAATCAGGCCGGCGGCGACGATCTCGCGGACCCGGTCGCCCATCGTGCGGTGGTGTTCGACGTAGGTGAGCTTCCCGTCGGCGTCGGCTTCCGAGTACGGCGTGCGGTCGAAGTACGACAGCTGTACCTGCAGACCCGCGGGGCCGGGATCGTCGAGGAACATCCAGCGCATCGGATGGTTGGTGGCGAACACCCAGCGTCCGCCGGGCCGGAGCACGCGGGCCACCTCACGCATCACCCGCGCCGAGTCGGCGACAAAAGGGACAGCGCCAAATGCCGAGCAGGCGAGGTCGAAGCAGTCGTCGCCGAACGGGAGGTGTTCGGCGCCGGCCCGTACCAGTGGAACCTGCTTGTCGTCGCTGTCCATCGCCGCTACGGCGTGGGCGAGCATACCGGCGGAGACGTCAAGGCCGACGACATTGGCGCCGTGCGCGGACAGCCAACGCGCGCACGGCGCTGCGCCGCAACCGATTTCGAGGATGTCGCGACCGGCAACCTCGCCGAGCAGACCCACCTCGGCCTCGCGGAGCCGCTCGGGGCCCCACACGAAGTCGCCGCCGGGGACGTCGTTGCCAAGGAAGGCGCCATGCTCAGCCTGGTAGCCGTCAGCCTCGTCGTCCCACCACGAGCGGCTCGCGGACTCGCTGGCCGTCGAATCGATTGCGCCGAGAATGCGCGGCGCTCGCGGCGGTGATACGTCGTGGGGCATAGCGCTCAGTGTAGGGCTGGCGTCACCGATCGACACCCTTCGCCGGTCGGACGCTGCGACCCTGTTTGTGCAGCGCAGAGGTACTGGAGTAGCCTGAGCGGTGCGTGTATTCGATGCACGTATCCGGCTCCGTTCACCGTACCCGCCGGGTGCGGTACCGCGGGTCCGGGACAATCATTCGGAAAACCGGCTCTACCTGCATGGTCGTGTCCGCAGATCCGACAACTACTACATACCTGTCCGGAGCAACTCACCACATGTCGTCCCCCACGATCACCTCGCCGCAAGTAGCCGTCAACGATATCGGCTCGGCTGAGGACTTCCTCGCTGCCATCGATGCCACGATCAAGTACTTCAACGATGGCGACATCGTGGAAGGCACCATCGTCAAAGTTGATCGCGACGAGGTTTTGTTGGACATCGGTTACAAGACCGAGGGTGTCATTCCCTCGCGCGAGCTGTCCATCAAGCACGATGTCGATCCCAGCGAAGTTGTCACCGTCGGTGACGAGGTCGAAGCCCTGGTCCTCACCAAAGAGGATAAAGAAGGCCGCCTCATCCTGTCGAAGAAGCGCGCCCAGTACGAGCGCGCCTGGGGCACCATCGAGGAGCTCAAGGAGAAGGACGAGGCCGTCAAGGGCACCGTCATCGAGGTCGTCAAGGGCGGCCTGATCCTGGACATCGGCCTGCGCGGCTTCCTCCCGGCGTCGCTGGTGGAGATGCGTCGCGTCCGCGACCTGCAGCCGTACATCGGCAAAGAGGTCGAGGCCAAGATCATCGAGCTCGACAAGAACCGCAACAACGTGGTCCTGTCGCGCCGTGCGTGGCTTGAGCAGACCCAGTCCGAGGTGCGCAGCGAGTTCCTGAACAAGCTGGGCAAGGGCCAGGTCCGCAAGGGCGTCGTCAGCTCGATCGTCAACTTCGGCGCTTTCGTCGACCTCGGTGGCGTCGACGGCCTGGTGCACGTCTCGGAACTCTCCTGGAAGCACATCGATCACCCGTCCGAGGTGGTTGCGGTGGGCGACGAGGTCACCGTCGAGGTGCTCGACGTCGACATGGACCGCGAGCGCGTCTCGCTGTCGCTCAAGGCGACGCAGGAAGACCCGTGGCGTCAGTTCGCCCGCACCCACGCGATCGGTCAGATCGTCCCGGGCA
Source organism: Gordonia sp. (in: high G+C Gram-positive bacteria) (assembly GCF_049299075.1). Lineage (GTDB taxonomy): Bacteria > Actinomycetota > Actinomycetes > Mycobacteriales > Mycobacteriaceae > Gordonia. The sequence continues at coordinate 10,186 of NZ_JBAQWU010000387.1, read as the reverse complement.
AGGTCACCAAGCTGGTGCCGTTCGGTGCGTTCGTCCGCGTCGACGAGGGCATCGAGGGCCTGGTGCACATCTCCGAGCTGGCCGAGCGCCACGTCGAGGTGCCGGACCAGGTTGTCGCCGTCGGCGACGACGCGCTGGTCAAGGTCATCGACATCGACCTGGAGCGTCGCCGGATCTCGCTGTCGCTGAAGCAGGCCAACGAGGACTACACCGAGGAGTTCGACCCCTCGAAGTACGGTATGGCCGACAGCTACGACGATGCCGGCAACTACATCTTCCCGGAGGGCTTCGACGCCGAGACCAACGAATGGCTCGAAGGCTACGACAGCCAGCGTGAAGAGTGGGAAGGCCGCTACGCCGAGGCCGAGCGTCGCCACAAGATGCACACCACTCAGATCGAGAAGTTCGCCGCTGCCGCCGCTGAGGCGGACGCAGCTGGTGACTACTCGAGCTCCTCGGAAGGTGCTGCGTCGAGCTCGTCGAGTTCGTCGACCGCGTCGTCGACCGGTGCTGCATCGACCGGCGGATCGCTGGCCAGCGACGAGCAGCTCGCTGCGCTGCGCGAGAAGCTGACCGGCGGCAACTGAGTTTAGCCACTGAAAACCCCCGATCCGCCACCGGCGGATCGGGGGTTTTCTTGTCTCAGCTTTTCTGAATCTTCTTGTCGCTTTTCTGAATCTTCTTGTCGCGCAAGGGAACCAGTTCTTCGTTCCACACCCGCAGAGCTTCGGTAGCCAGCTCTTCGGGCGTGCCGTGGTTCTCGATCCAGATGTCGGCGACGGCCCGGCGTTCGTCGTCGGTGGCCTGCTTGGCGAGGCGGGCGCGAGCATCGGCGGGGTCCATTCCGCGTAGCCGCACCAGCCGATCCAGGCGTTGGTCGGCGTCGGTGTGCACCACCACAACGACGTCGTACAGGGGCGCCATCCCACCTTCGACGAGGAGTGGGACGTCGTGCAGGATCACCGCGTCGTTGGGGGCGGCAGCCATCAGCTCGGCGGTGCGCTCACCGATCAGCGGATGGGTGATCGCGTTGAGCTGCTGCGTGCTCTTGGCATCGACGAAGGCTCGGGTGGCCAGTGCAGCACGATCGAGGGCGCCGTCGGCGTCGAGGATCTCCGCACCGAACGCCTCCACGAGCGCGGCCAGGCCCGGACTGCCCGGTGCCACCACTTCACGCGCTATCGCATCGGCGTCGACGTGATACGCGCCCTGCTCGACGAAGGTTTTGGCGACGGTTGATTTGCCGGCGCCGATACCGCCGGTCAGGCCCACTCTGATCATGGTGTCCAGTGTGCCAGGTGCCCGAGCGCGGCCCGGCGATTCAGGGTGGCGGCGATCCCGACCGCCGCGGCCCGGACGGCGTCGGCGTGCTGCTGGGGCCGGAATCGGGTGGCCGGTCCGGTCACGCTGATCGCGGCGGTGAGCGCATTGGTATCGACGTCGAGCACCGGGGCCGCCACGCAGACGATGCCGGGGGCCGACTCTTCGAACTCGAAGGCCACGCCCTTCTCCCGGACAGTATCGAGCGCCTGGGCGAGCAGCCCGGGGGCAACGATCGTCTTCGCGGTGCGACGGGGCAGCGGCCCGGCGAGCACCTCGCGGCGTGTCTGTGGGCCGCTGTGGGCCAAGAGCGCTTTGCCGATCCCGGTGCAGTGCAGGGGCATCCGTCCGCCGGTGCGCGACGGGGCGCTGGCCTGCCGGTGTCCGCCGAGCTTGGCCACGTACATCACCTCGTGGCCGTCGAGCACGCCGAGGTGCACCGTCTCGTGGGTGCGCTCGTAGAGATCCTGCAGAAAGGGCATGGCGATCTCGAGTAGCCCGCGCTCCACTGAGGCGCGCATACCGAGTTCGAACAGCCCACTGGACAGGCGGTAGCCCGCCGGGGTGCGATCAAGGAGCCGTACCTCGGCCAGATCGCCGGCCAGTCGGTGCGCGGTGGCCTTATGCAACCCGGTGCGTCGGACGATCTCGGCCAGGGGCAAGTCGTGGTCGTCCACTTCGAACGCGTGCAGGATCAACATGATTTTGCCCAGGACGGTCTCCGGCGGCGGGGTCACCGGATCAGCCTACCGGCCGCGTATCGCTGAGTGAGACGATCTCCTTTCAGTGTGCGGATCCGGGTGCGAGGATCGGGCTATGACGTCAATCACTGAACGCGATGCTGCCGAGGCGCAGGCGGCCGCCCGGCTGCTGGCCGCCCTGCAGACGCGCACCGCGTGCATGCCCATCCGGGACTTGATTGGTCCGACCGATCTGCCGGCCGCCTACCGGGTCCAGGAGCGGTTGACCGCTGGGCGGGTGGCTGGCGGGGCACGGATCATCGGCCGCAAGATCGGACTGACCAGCCACGCCGTGCAAGAGCAGATGGGTGTCGACCAGCCCGACTTCGGTGTGCTGTTCGACGATATGGCCTACACCGACGGCGATGCGGTGCCCATCGACCGGTTGCTGCAACCCAAAGCCGAAGCCGAGGTCGCCTTCGTGCTCAAGAAGGATCTGGGCGACGGACCACTGGACACCGCGCAGATCGCCGACGCTATCGACTACGGCGTCGCCGCCATCGAGATCTGTGACAGCCGGATCGACGGCTGGAACATCGCCTTCGCGGACACCGTCGCCGACAATGCTTCCTCGGGCGTCTATGTGCTCGGCACGGCCCGCAAAACCCTCGAGGAGTTCGCCCCCGTGGACGTCGGCATGCGCATGCTGATCAACGGTGTGGAGGTCTCCACCGGCAACGGTGCCGCCTGCCTGGGTGATCCGCTCAACGCAGTCGCGTGGCTGGCCCGCGCCGCCCGCGATTTCGGTGAACCCTTGCGGGCCGGTCAGGTGATTCTTTCCGGTGCGCTTGGGCCGATGCGGCCGCTCGCTGCCGGCGATGAGGTGACCGTGCAGATCAGTGGCCTGGGCGAGGTCACGGCCCGTTTCAGCGAAGCAGCTTCCCATTCCAACCAGCAAGAAGGCAACCATGAGTGACAAGATGAAGGTGGCCATCATCGGCCCCGGCAACATCGGTTCGGACCTGATGTTCAAGGTGATCCGCACCTCCAAGCATCTGGAGATGGGGGCGATGGTCGGCATCGAGGCGACCTCCGACGGGCTGGCGCGGGCCGAGCGTCTCGGCATTCCGACCACCTCCGACGGGGTGGAAGGCCTCATCGCCCTGCCGAACTTCGACGAGATCGAGATCATCTTCGACGCGACCTCGGCCAAGGCGCACGAGTACAACGCTGGCAAGCTTGCGCCGTACGGCAAGACGCTCATCGATCTGACGCCGGCGGCCCTCGGTCCGTTCGTGGTGCCTGCGGTGAACATCGACGACCACATCGATGAGAAGAACGTCAACATGGTGACCTGCGGCGGTCAGGCCACCATCCCGATCGTCGCGGCCGTTTCGCGGGTGGCTCCGGTCGCTTACGCCGAAATCGTGGCGTCTATCGCCTCCAAATCGGCGGGGCCGGGTACCCGCGCCAACATCGACGAGTTCACCGAGACCACCTCGGCGGCGATCGAATCGGTCGGCGGAGCGAAGAACGGTAAGGCCATCATCATCCTCAATCCGGCCGAGCCGCCGCTGATCATGCGCGACACCGTGTACACGCTGGTGGAGGCGCCCGATCAGGACACCCAGGATCGGATCCGAATGTCGGTGGAGAAGATGATCGAGGACGTCAACTCGTACGTGCCCGGCTACCGGCTCAAGCAGAAGGTCCAGATCAACCCGATCGAGGAGGGTGCGCCGGTGCATACCCTGCTCGCCGAGGGGGACACCGAGTCGGCTCCGACCCACCAGGTGTCGGTGTTCCTCGAGGTGGAGGGCGCCGCACACTATCTGCCGTCGTACGCCGGCAACCTTGACATCATGACCGCGGCCGCGCTGGCCATGGGCGACCGGATCGCCGCCCACCGGGCGAACCTCAGCGCGGCAAACCAGGAGGAGAAGGCATGAGCATTCCCATCTATGTGCAGGACGTCACCCTGCGCGACGGCATGCACGCGGTGCGGCACCAGATCTCCACCGATGATGTCCGCCGGATCGTGGCCGCGCTGGACGCGGCCGGCGTGGACGCCATCGAGGTGGCGCACGGTGACGGTCTCGCGGGCGGCTCGCTCAACTACGGGCCCGGTTCGAATACCGACTGGGAGTGGATCGAGGCGGCCGCGGACGTGCTGCAGAACGCCCGTCTCACCACGCTGCTGCTGCCGGGGGTGGGCACGGTGGAAGAACTCAAGCACGCCTACAAGCTGGGTGTGCGGTCGGTGCGCATCGCCACGCACTGCACCGAGGCCGATGTTTCCGCGCAGCACATCGGTGCGGCCAAGGAGATCGGCATGGACGTCTCCGGCTTCCTGATGCTCTCGCATATGAGTGACCCGGCGTCGCTCGCCCAGCAGGCCAAACTGATGGAGTCCTACGGTGCCGACTGCGTTTACATCACCGACTCCGGTGGCCGACTGACCATGTCCGACGTCGCCGAGCGTGCGCGCGCCTACCGGGACGTACTCGACGACAAGACGCAGATCGGTATCCACGCGCACGAAAATTTGTCGCTGTCGGTGGCCAACTCGGTGACGGCCGTGGAGAACGGCATCTACCGGGTCGACGCCTCCCTGGCCGGACACGGCGCCGGTGCGGGTAACTGCCCGATCGAGCCGTTCATCGCGGTGGCGAACCTGCTCGGCTTCGAGCATCGCTGCGATCTGAACAAACTCGAGGACGCCGCCGACGATATCGTCCGTCCGCTGCAGGACCGGCCGGTCCGCGTCGACCGCGAGACCCTGACGTTGGGGTACGCCGGCGTGTACTCGTCCTTCCTCCGGCACGCCGAGGCGGCCGCGGCCCGGTACGACCTCGACGTCCGCGACATCCTCACCGTGTGTGGCGAGCGCCGCCTGGTCGGCGGCCAGGAAGACATGATTGTCGACATCGCCCTGACTCTCGTCGCCGAACGGGAGGCAGCAGCGGAACTGGCGGCCGAACTGGTCTGAGCGCGTGTCTCAGCCGTAAAAGATCGCCGGGTCCAGCGCCGACAGTGCAGTCCACTTCGGCGCTGGATCGCCGGCGCCGCCGCCCTCGGCGCCGAGCGCCTCGTCGTAGCCCCGCAGGCTCAGGGCCAGCCGCGGATCGTCGTCGACGCGCCGTACCGTCTCGTACATCAGCGCGAGAACGTGCACGCATCGCGTCGTCCGCGCGCGACAGGAACAATCGACGACGGCGATCTCGGGCGGATGTTCTGGGGCAAATGGCGCGAACTCCAGGTACGCGACCGACGCCTCGCCGCCGCGGACGACGGTGCCGCGGATCAGGCGACCGTCGATCTCGACGTCCTGTAGACCGTGGCGGGCGAGGCTGCGTGCGCGGGGGAGTAGCGGCTCGGGTCTGCTCGCGGACATGGGTTCGGCGAGTCGGAGGTAGTCCCGCCCCTCCTGCGTGTAACCGAACTCTTGGTTCGCGCCGGGTGAGTTCACGACGTCCCCTCCCGGCTGCGGCGCAACACGTGGATCAAACGTTCGTCAGACAACTCGGTCAGGAGAGCGAGGGCGTTGGTGTCGGCATCGAGGTCGAGTGCGGCCTTCCGGTGATGCATGGCGGCGATGTGCTCCTCCACGGTGCCCGCGGTGGTCAGGGTGGTGACGGTGACGATGCGGTCCTGGCCGATCCGGTGGACCCGATCGGTGGCCTGGGCCTCGACGGCGGGATTCCACCACCGATCGAAGTGCACCACGTCGGCGGCCCGTGTCAGGGTCAGCCCGGTCCCGGCGGCCTTGAGGCTGGCGACCAGCACGCCGGATCCGGCACCGGCCTGGTAGTCGTCGACGATCCGGTTACGCTGCGTCCGGCTGAGCCCGCCGTGCAGGAACGGGACGTCCCTGCCGGTCTGGTCGGCAAAGTGCGCGGCGAGCACGTCGCCGGTCTCCCGGTACTGTGTGAAAACGACAGTGGGGCAGTTGTTCTCGAGATTCGTCAGCACGATGTCGGTGCAGATGTCGAGCTTGCCCGAGCGGCCCTCGACCGGCCCGCGCACCGGCTTCGCGAGCAGCGCGGGGTGATTGCAGACCTGTTTGAGTCGGGTGAGGGCGGCCAGGATCGCGCCCCGGCGGGCCATGCCGGTGCCGAAGCCGGTCGCCTCGGCGTCGTCGAGGACCGAGTCGTAGAGGCGCGCTTGCTCGTCGGTCAGGTCGCACTCAACGTCGTGGTGGAGCTTCGGGCCGAGACTGGCGGCGACCTCGGCTTTGGTGCGCCGGAGCACGTGGCCGCTGATGGCGTCGTGCATGCGGAGCTTGGCCTCGGCGGACCCGGATCCGATGGGCAGGGTGTAGCGGCGCCGGAAGAGGGCGCGGTTCCCGAAAGAGCCGGACGCCACCAGGTTCAGCAATGACCAGAGTTCGTCGAGATCGTTCTCGACGGGCGTTCCGGTGAGCGCAATCCGGGACGCGGCGGCCACGGTGCGCGCGGCACGCGAGACCTGCGTGCGGCTGTTCTTGAGGGCTTGGGCCTCGTCGAACACGACCGTTGCCCATTGCCGCGCGCTCTCGGAAGGCGCTCGAAGCTGCTCGGTGTGCCCGCGCAGTGTGGGGTAGCCGGTCACGACGACGCTGCGACCGGTGAGTTCGGGTAGTGGCCCGCCCCGATAGTCGACGGCGTGGACCGCCCCGGGTGCCCAGCGACTGAATTCGCGGATCCAGTTGGTTACCAGACCGGTCGGACAGACCACGAGCGAGGGGCCGCGCTCAGGATCGCGGCGATGCGCGTCGACCAGGTGCGCGATGGTCTGCAGGGTCTTTCCCAAGCCCATCTCATCAGCCAGAATGCCGCCCCGGTCCGGGGCTGGCGGGGCGGTGATCTCGTCGAGCCAGGAGACGCCGCGCAGTTGGTAGTCACGTAGCTCGGCGGTCAACTGCTCGCGGAGCTGTCCGCGAACGGCGGACGTGGCGACGAAAACTTGCCGGGCGTAGGCGGCCGACACCACGGCATCGCCCACCGCATTGCAGACCGCGTGTGCGGCGGCGGGCAGCGCGACGTCCGCGTCCGGGTCGGCGACCAGGGCCCGCCACGCCCGAACCGATGCGGAGTCGGCTGCGGGTAGCGCATCGATGTCGACGACCCGGCAGGCGATCGGCGTGGGCACGAGGCGTTTGTGAAGTCCGTATCCGTCGGGTTGCGGGATCGACAGGGAGGGGGCGTCGTGGGCAGGCGGATCGCCCGGATGCCAGAGGGCGAAGGCGTGCCGGTCCGGCAGGTACGTGGCGTGGGTGGTGCGCGGAGATGACGGCATCGTGGATGCTCCGCTCAGGTTCGGTCGAGCCAGGTGAGGCGGTCGCCGACCTGGGCGTCGAGCCAGTCCTGGATGTTCCCGGCGGCCGCCGCACCGGTCAAGGCCCGGGCGCTGATAGCCACCGCCTCGGTGGCCTCGTCGAGGGTGAGCAGACCGCTGCTGTGGGCCTGGAAGATCTCGTCGATATCGATCAGGTCGAGCGGCGTGCCCGGAACGTCGACCAGATCGAGGTACCAGTCGACGGAGTGCCAGCGGCCAGCGGCGTCGGGACCGGAGAACGTGCCCACGTCGAGATAAAGTCGCTGGGCGCTCTGCGGGTCGCCGTCGACGAAGTGAAAGATGTTGGCGCGCAGGCCAAGTCGTGGCAGCAGCCAGGACTCCAGATGGGTGAAGCGCGGGTGGTCCGACGTTCGGGACATGTAGAGGCCGTACGGCGTCTCACGGTAGGTCTCGACCGACCGGACGAATCCTTTGTTGTCGGTGTTGGTCATCGCGGGGACGTCGAAGACCTCGACTTTGGGGGGATGCATTCAGGCTCCTCGGACGTAGGCGGCTCAGATGCCGGTCACGGTGCCGTCGTCGGCGACGGTGGGTGCGGGTTGTCGACGTCCGGTCATGGCTTCACCCTACGGCCGTCCGCCGACACTGTCCGGACCGAACGCACTCATGCACGTATGCAATCTTGACAATAATTTTCATTAGCCGCTTCACTGGCGCCATGCGAACCACATCGAAACTTCTGATCTTGTCGACAGCGGCGCTGCTGGGGCTCGTCGGCTGTTCGTCGAGCGGCGACGAAGACTCGGCCCCGGCCGCCGACTCGGCTCCAGCGGAGCAATCCAGCGCCCACCCTCGGCTCGTGCTGACCCACGACGGGGGCCTCACGGTGCTCAGCGCTACGGATCTGAGCACGGTTGCCAGCTTCGACTACGACGGCTTCATTCGGGCCAACCCGGCCGGCGACGGCCGCCACGCGTTCGTGTCCACGTCGGAAGGCTTCGAACTCCTGGACCTGGGTACCTGGCGTGAGCCGCACGACGGTCACGCGCACTACTACACCGCCGCGCCCACCCGCACCGACATTAGCTATCCGGGTGCCAAGCCCGGCCACGTCGTCCCGCACGATGGCACGACGACCCTGTTTACCGATGGGACCGGCGCGGTCTGGATCCTGGACACCGCGAAGCTCGGGTCACCGGAGGCACTGACTCGTGAGTTCGCGGTCCCCGCGCACCACGGCGTCGCCGTGACCCGGGAAGACGGCACGGTGGTGGTGTCCGAACCCGTCGATGAGAAGGCGGGGGCCCTGCGCATCCTCGACGCTGGCGGTAAACAGATCGCCCAGTACGACGGCTGTCCCGGTCTGCACGGCGAGGCTGCCGCGGCCGACGGCGCGCTGACCTTCGGCTGCACCGACGGCGCGCTGCTGGTGCGCGGCAACGAGATCGTCAAGGTTGCCGCCGCCGACCCCTACGCCCGGCTGGGTAACCAGGCGGGAAGTGAGCATTCGCCGATCGTGCTGACCGATTACAAGATCGATAAGGAGGCCGACCTGGAGCGGCCCAAGAAGTTCGCGCTGCTGGACACCGTGGGTGCCGGGGCGATCCGCGTCGTCGACATCGACTACAGCTACAGTTTTCGCTCACTTGGTCGCGGCCCGGCCGGTGAGGCCGTGCTGCTGGGCACCGACGGTGCGGTGCACGTCATTGACCCGGTGACCGGCGCCGAGAAAGCCGGCTATCCGGTGATCGACGCGTGGGTCGAGCCGGACGAGTGGCAGGCCCCGTCGCCGGACTTGTTCGTTCTGGGCTCCACTGCCTATGTGACCGATCCGGCGAAGAAGAAGGTGATCGCCATCAGCCTGCACGACGGCACGACCCTCGCTGAGAAGGCCCTCGACCAGCCAACCGTCGAGTTGACCGGTGTTACTGGCTGAGAATCGATCTGCGGCACCTCCTACCGGATTCGGACTAGTTCAACTAGTCCGAATCCGGTAGATTGGCCGTATGAAGACAGTGACCAGCACGGAGGCGAAAGCGCGACTGAATGCGCTCCTGGCCGAGGTCGAGCGGACGGGCGCCCCGGTGACGATCACCAACCACGGGCGCCCGGTTGCGGTGGTTTCGCCGGTACGCGCCGTGCGGCGGACGTGCGGGATTCTCCCCGGGGTTGCGGTGCCCGATGATTTCGATTCCCCGCTATCGGATGAGGAATTAGCTCTCTGGCTGTCGACCCGGTGAGCGGGATTCTCCTCGATACGAATGCTCTGCTCTGGCTGTGGACCGATCCGGACCGGATCTCGCCGGCGGCGATGGACGTACTCGGCGACTCGGCGTCACCGGCCTTCGTTTCGGCGGCGTCGGCGTGGGAAATCGCCATCAAGACCCGTTCTGGTCGATTCGACGGGCACAGCATGCTGTCGGCCTGGGATGAATCCCTGGCGGCGATGATGCTGGTCGGATTGCCGATCGATGCGTCTGATGCCATCGCCGCTGGCGGGTTGTCGTGGGCGCATCGGGATCCATTCGACAGGATGATCGTGGCTCAGGCGGTCCGTCGCGGTTTGACGATCGCGACCAGCGATCAGGTAATGCTCGCGGATGCGCCGACGCCGGTGCTCGACACCCGCGCCTGACCGGTCAGGACTGCACGATGTCGGTGCCGTCGACGGTGATCGGGACCGAGGTGAGGTCGCGATTCGCCGGACCCTGCTCCAAAGTGCCGGTGAGCGAGAAGCGGCTGTCGTGGCAGGGGCACACGAGTAGTGCGTCCTGCACGATGACGGCGCATCCGCGGTGTGGGCATGCCGAGTCGAAGGCTTCGTAGGTGCCGGCTTGTGGCTGGGTCACGATCACCGCGCCGGCCGCGACGGCGCCGCCGACCGGAACCTGCTCGGTGGTGGTCAACAC
>NZ_JBAQWU010000386.1:0-9103 GCF_049299075.1 Gordonia sp. (in: high G+C Gram-positive bacteria) | reverse complement strand
GAACAGTGTCGCGCAGGCCGGTGGGTGGTTCGGCGGCGGCGATACAGATGCGCTCGGCACCATCGCGCCGGTACACCTGCACCGACTCGCCGGTGGTGCGTTGCAAGGCGGGCAGCACGGGGAGTGCGGCCTCACGAACGACGTCCGGGGCGCTGGCGGCCAGCTCGCGCAGGGCTGGTCCGGGGATCCACCGACCGTCGGTATCCCGGGCCAGGAGCTGGTGGGCCTCGAGTCCGACGGCCAGGCGGTGTGCGGTGGCACGGGGCAGTCCGGTGGCTCCGGTCAGCTCCGCGAGGTTGCACGGCTGCTGCGCGGCGGTCCGCAGAACCAGCACGGATTTGTCCAGCACGCCGATTCCGCTAGTATTTCCCATACGGCGATATTAGCCGTCCATATATTGAGATTGCTAGTTCATTCGGGTGATCCACCAGCAGGCGACAGCCCCGTGGCCGCTGGCCCGGAATTCGAGTGAGGGAAAGTCGAGTGTGCTGATGACATCACGAGCAGCCGCCAGCGGCCCGCGCACGTTGGCCGAGAAGGTCTGGGACGACCACGTCGTCGCAGCGGGCAAGGTCGACGAGAACGGCGAATCCGGACCGGATCTGCTGTACATCGATCTGCACCTGGTGCACGAGGTGACCAGCCCACAGGCCTTCGACGGTCTGCGGATGGCCGGTCGGCCGCTGCGCCGTACCGACCTGACCATCGCCACCGAAGATCACAACGTCCCGACCGTCGATATCACCAGCCCGATCGCCGACCAGGTGTCCGCGCTGCAAGTGGACACATTGCGCCGCAATTGCGAAGAGTTCGGCGTCACCCTGTATCAGATGGGGGACAGCGAACAGGGCATCGTGCACGTCGTCGGACCGCAGCTCGGTCTGACTCAGCCCGGCATGACGGTGGTCTGCGGCGACAGCCACACCTCGACGCACGGTGCGTTCGGCGCGATCGCCATGGGCATCGGCACCTCCGAAGTGGAGCATGTGATGGCCACTCAGACGCTGTCGCTGCGTCCGTTCAAAACGATGGCCATCAACGTCGACGGCGAGCTGGCTGAGGGAGTCACCGCCAAGGATCTGATCCTCGCGATCATCGCTGAAATCGGCACAGGCGGCGGCCAAGGGCACATCCTGGAGTACCGCGGCAGCGCCATCGAGAAGCTGTCGATGGAAGCGCGGATGACGATCTGCAATATGTCAATCGAGGCGGGTGCTCGCGCCGGCATGATCGCGCCCGACCAGATCACGTACGACTACCTGCAGGGCCGCCCCCGCGCCCCGAAGGGCGCCGACTGGGATTCCGCCGTCGAGTATTGGTCCAGCCTGCGCACCGATTCCGGCGCTGTCTTCGACCGCGAGGTGCATATCGACGGTGCGGCGCTGACGCCGTTCGTCACCTGGGGCACAAATCCAGGGCAGGGGCTGCCGCTCGGCGCGAAGGTACCGAACCCGGCGGACATTCTGGACGAGACCGAAGCCTTGGCTGCCGAGCGGGCGCTGGAGTATATGGATTTGATCCCCGGCACGCCGCTGCGCGAGATCGAGGTGAATACGGTTTTCGTCGGCTCGTGCACCAACGGGCGGATCGAAGATCTGCGTGCGGTGGCGGGAATCCTCGAAGGCCGCACGGTTGCCGACGGAGTGCGCATGCTGATTGTCCCAGGCTCGATGAAGGTGCGGGCGCAAGCCGAAGACGAGGGTCTGGGCGACATCTTCACCGCTGCCGGCGCCGAGTGGCGGATGGCAGGCTGCTCGATGTGTCTCGGCATGAACCCCGATCAGCTGTCGCCGGGCGACCGCTGCGCGGCCACGTCGAACCGCAACTTCGAAGGGCGTCAGGGCAAGGGCGGCCGCACCCATCTGGTGTCGCCGGCCGTTGCGGCCGCCACCGCGGTACGCGGACGACTCTCCGCTCCCGCTGACCTCTCCTAACCACCAGCCTTCTGCTTAAGCGAGAACCTCATGGAACCCTTCATCTCCCATACCGGAATCGGAGTTCCGTTGCAGCGCAGCAACGTTGACACCGACCAGATAATCCCGGCCGTCTACCTCAAGCGGGTGACGCGCACCGGTTTCGAAGACGGCCTATTTGCCGCCTGGCGCGGCGATCGCGACTTCATCCTCAACAACGAGCCGTGGAGTTCGGGATCAGTCCTGGTGGCCGGACCCGACTTCGGCACTGGTTCCTCGCGCGAGCACGCCGTCTGGGCGCTGATGGACTTCGGCTTCCGCGTGGTGCTGTCGTCGCGCTTTGCTGACATCTTCCGCGGCAACTCCGGTAAGTCAGGACTCGTTGCGGCGCAACTGGATCAAAGCGATATCGAGCTGCTGTGGAAGCGACTTGAAGCTGAACCAGGTCTGGAGATCACCGTGGACTTGGGGACCCGAACGGTCACCGCGGGAGATCTGGTGCTGCCGCTGCAGCTCGACGACTACACGCGCTGGCGCCTGATGGAAGGCCTCGATGACATCGGTCTGACGCTCCGCGAGGTCGATGCGATCACCGCGTTCGAGGCGACGCGTCCGAGTTTCAAGCCGCATACTCGGCCGTAGTTTCGGCGGTGTCAGCGGCGCCGTGCCAGTCGACATGAGTCCTGTTCCGCTGGTATGGAATTCGTCGTTTGCCGCACCGGCGGCGCTCCCTGCCGTTTACCGTGTGATTTAGCTGGTCCGGCCAGCCCATCAAAATTCGGCCCGACCCCGGTGCCGAGACACGCGGAGGAACGCATGAACAAGGCCCAACTCATCGAAGAGCTGACCAAGCGCCTCGATGCCGACCGCAAGACCGCCACTGACGCGGTCGAGACACTCATCGACACCATTGTCCGCGCCGTGAACAAGGGTGAGACTGTCACTCTCACCGGTTTCGGTGTATTCGAGAAGCGTCGTCGGGCGGCACGCGTAGCGCGTAACCCGCGCACCGGGGAGACGGTCAAGGTGAAGGCTACGGCAATCCCCGCGTTCCGGCCGGGGGCACAGTTCAAGGAAATCATCGCCGGGAGGCGCAAGTTGAAGCGGGGCGAGCCCGCAGTGAAGCGGGCGTCCGACGACGCCGCCAAGCCCACCGCCAAGAAGACTGCCGCCGCGAAGAAGACTGCCAGCCCGAAGACCGCAGCGGTGAAAAAGGCAGCGGTGAAGAAGGCAGCGGTGAAGAAGGCCGCGGTGAAGAAGGCAGCGGTGAAGAAGGCCGCCCCGGCCAAGCAGGCGACAGCGGCGAAGAAGAGTGCAGTGGCCACGAAGTCGCCCGCCGCCAAGAAGTCTGCCCCGGTCACGAAGTCTGCGCCGGCCACGAAGGCGGCTCCGGCGAAGAAGGCGGCCCCGGTCAAGCAGGCGACAGCGGCGAAGAAGAGTGCAGCGGCCACAAAGTCCGCGCCGGCCAAGAAGTCTGCCCCGGTCACGAAGTCCGCGCCGGCCACGAAGGCGGCTCCGGCGAAGAAGGCGGCCCCGGTCAAGAAGGCGACAGCAGCCGCCAAGACGACTGCGGCCAAGACGACTGCGGCCAAGACGACTGCGGCCACCAAGAAGGCGACCGCCGCGAAGGTGACAGCCACGAAGGCCGCGACAAAGAAGGCTCCGGCAAAGAAGGCTCCGGCAAAGAAGACTGCGGCAAAGAAGGCTCCGGCAAAGAAGACTGCGGCGACGAAGGCGACCGCCACGAAGGCGACCGCCACGAAGGGCGCCGCGAAGAAGTAGCCCGGGGAGCCTAGTGCGACCCTAGTGTCCGCTCTTGCCCGGCAGTGGGCTCGAGAAGTGGTCGGCCTGCACCAAGGTGTCGCCGCGCAGGCTGAGGAGCCAGAAGCTGCCCTTGCGGTTGCGTGCGGCGGACAGTTCGATCCCGTCGTCGTCGGCCCAGCGGCCCAGTAGGGGTGCGATGGCCGCGCCCTGGCTGCACAGTACGCGGACACCGCCAGCGCGATCTCTGCCGAGTGTGGCCAGCTCCCGCAGCCGCTCGGCGGAGGCATCAGCGTCGCCGGCCACAGCTTCTTCGGTCAGCAACGGTTCGATGACGATGTCGGCGTGCAACTCGTCCGCGTACGGCGACAGGGTCTGGATGCAGCGCAGCCGGTCGGCCGCGTGCAGATGGTGCACTCCGAATAACCCGAGCAACCGAGCCAGGGCCAACGACTGGAGTTGTCCCTCGGCGTCGAGCGGTCGCTGGGTGTCATCGCCAGCGAATCGGTTCCGTCGGCCTGCCATCGCATGGCGTACGACCACAAAGTGGTGCAATTCCGAATCATTGTGCGCCGCAAATGATGTCAGGATCTCGCGGTCGGCGTCGTACGACACGGTTCGCAATGCGGCAGACACGGGCAGCCACTGGATGTCGTCGGTCTCGCTGTTCGATACGAAACGGCCGCCGGTAGACTCCATCGACCAGTAGGCGACCCGCTTCTGCGTACCGGACTTGAGCTTGTAGCGGATCATCCCGAGGTTGCGGCCGACGCGGCAGTTGAACCCGGTCTCCTCGGCCATCTCGCGTACCGCGGTGACCACAAGCAGCTCGTCGTCGTGCGCCTTGCCTTTCGGTAGCGACCAATCGTCGTACCGCTTCCGGTGCACGACGGCCACTTCGACCTTGTCGGCGGTGCCGCGCCAGAGCACGCCACCGGCCGCCCAGACGGTCTTCTTGCTCACGCGTGTGCGCCGTCGGAGTAGCGGCGGCTGCGCGTCATCATTCGGCGTTGGTGATCGCGCACTTGTTCACCGGCCGCCGGCGACGCGGTCCAGGTGCCGTCCGGCTGCAGTTCCCAGCAGCGCGTACGAGCGTCGAAGGCCGAATCGAAAATGTCCTGGAGGTCGGCACTCAGTCGGCGGTCGCGCACCTGCACCATCACCTCGACGCGGCGGTCCAGATTGCGGTGCATCATGTCTGCACTGCCGATCCAATACTCCTGCGCGGCACCGAAGACGATGATGCGCGAATGCTCCAAGAACTGGCCGAGAATGGACCGGACGGTGATGTTCTCACTCAGCCCGGGCACACCCGGCTTGAGTGCGCAGATGCCGCGGACAAAGACGTCCACCGGGACGCCTGCCGCCGAGGCGCGGTACAGCGCGTCGATCACTTGCTCATCGACGAGCGCGTTGGCCTTGAGCTGAATGCGCGCTGCCGGGTTGCCGGACCGATGTGCCTGGACTTCGGCTTCGATTCGCTCGACAATGCCGGTCCGGATACCGTGCGGCGCCACCAGTAAGTTGCGGTACTCCCGCTTGCGTGAATAACCGGTCAGCGTGTTGAACAGGTCCGTCAGGTCGGCGCCGATCTCCGGGGCCGCGGTGAACAGACCCACGTCCTCGTAGAGGCGCGCCGTCTTCGGGTTGTAGTTACCGGTCCCGATGTGGCAGTAACGCCTGATCGTCGAACCTTCGCGGCGCACCACCAGACAGGTCTTGCAGTGCGTCTTGAGGCCGACCAGGCCGTAGACCACGTGCACGCCAGCCTTCTCCAGCTTGCGTGCCCACTTGATGTTGGCCTGCTCATCGAACCGGGCCTTGAGCTCCACCAGTGCGACGACCTGCTTACCCGCAGCGGCAGCGTCGATCAGGGCGTCGACGATAGGGGAGTCGCCGGACGTCCGGTAAAGCGTCTGCTTGATAGCGAGCACCTGGGGATCGGCGGCGGCCTGCTCGATGAAACGCTGGACGCTGGTGGAGAAGCTGTCGTACGGGTGATGCGCCAGCACGTCGCCTTCTTGGAGCGCGGCGAAAATACTCTTGGGCATCTCGCGTTCGCCGAAAGCCGGGTGGGTTTTCGGGACGAACGGCCGCTCCTTGAGCTGCGGACGGTCCACGCCGTAGACCTCAAACAGTGCCGTCAGATCGAGGAGTCCGGGCACCTGAATCACGTCGGCCGGATTCACGTCGAGTTCGCGCAGCAGCAGATCCAGCATGTGCTCGCTCATGTCGTCGCCGACTTCCAGGCGCACCGGCGAACCGAACCGGCGGCGAGCCAGTTCACGCTCCAGCGCCTGCAGGAGGTCTTCGTCGCGATCCTCGTCGACCTCGAAGTCGGCGTTACGGGTGACGCGGAAGACGTGGTGATCGACCACCTGCATACCGGGGAACAGGAACTTCAGATTCGCGGCGATCAGTTTCTCCAACGGCAAAAAGACCGCGGGCTGATGGCCGTCGGGACCGATCGGATCGGCATCCGGGAGCATGTGGTCGACGCGGATGAACCGGTTGATGTTGTTGGGGACCTTGACGCGGGCGAAGTGCTCGCCGCCCTCGGTCTCTTCGCGTACGGTCACCGCGAGGTTCAGCGACAGTCCGCTGATGTAGGGGAACGGGTGCGCTGGATCCACTGCGAGCGGGGTCAGGATCGGGAACAGCTGATTCTGGAAGTATTCGCAGAGCTGGTCTTGCTGGGCTTCGCCCAGATCAACCCAGTCGGCGATGTGCACACCGGCCTCGCTCAGCGCGGGCTGGACCGAGTCGAGGTAGACGCGGGCGTGCCGGTCGGCGATCTTCTGCGTGCGGGTGGCAATCACCTGCAGTTGCTCACGGGGGGAGCGACCGTCGGCCGACCGCACCGACAAGCCGGTGTCGTTACGGCGTTTGAGTCCGGCTACGCGGACCATGAAGAATTCGTCCAGGTTTGAGGCGAAGATCGCCAAGAACTTGGCGCGCTCGAGCAACGGCAGCGAGGTGTCCTCGGCCAGGGCCAACACGCGGGAGTTGAAGTCGAGCCAGCTCAGCTCGCGATTCAGGTACCGATCGGCGGGAAGGTCAGCGGCGTCGTCCACATCCACTGTTTCGGCGGGCAGCGCTGCCGCTAGGCCGTTGCTGGTGTCTTCGATGCGGTCTTCCGTGGCGGTCACGTTCCCATTCTTCACTATCGGACGCGATCGCGCCTGCCGTCGTCGGCGTGGGCTGCTTGCGTCACTGCCGAGGTGCGGCGGCCCACCCCCAGCCGGAGGCATGCGGCCAGGTCTACTGCGGTGTCGACGTCGCAGCGCAGATCCGGCCATCGGGTCTGCGCTGGATCGAGTTCGACGGCCCCAGCGAGGCGGTGCGCGTCGGCCGAGTCGGGGC
This sequence comes from Gordonia sp. (in: high G+C Gram-positive bacteria), assembly GCF_049299075.1. GTDB lineage: Bacteria > Actinomycetota > Actinomycetes > Mycobacteriales > Mycobacteriaceae > Gordonia. Next base: position 2,066 of record NZ_JBAQWU010000386.1, on the reverse strand, counting down.
CGAAGGCCGGGGTGAACCGGGTGCCCCGCGCCACGTAGACCAGCGCCGTTCCCGTGCGATGGCGATCGGCGACGAAGCTCGCCGGATGCGCCTGCGCGGCCTTGATAGCCGCGACCAGCGACTCGGAGCGTAACGCGGGCAGGTCGGCCTGCAGATACAGCACGTCATCGCGGGCCTGGGCGGCACCGTGGCGCAGAGCGGCATTGAGTCCCGCGCCGGGGCGGTCGAGTTCGCGGCGGGCGACCGCGCCGCGCGTGCCTGCGCGATCGAGGATCAACGGGTCGGGGCTGACGACGACGATGCGTGGTACGTCGGCCGCGGCGACGGCGTCGAGCGTGTCCTCGAACATGGCGAGCACCAACGCGCGTCGGTCCCCAGCGTGGGCCAGTCGGCTTTTGGCGCGGTCGAGCTGTTTGACCGCCATCACCACCGTGAGTCCAGGGACCATGACGTCCATCGTGCCTCCCGGGTGGGCGGCCCCGGGGTGAGGGGTGGTCAATCGCCTGCCTCGACGGATCGGCGGCGACTAGGCTGGTGCGAAATTGATGGACCTGCCCGACGGGGGTCGATCGATGTAGCGGCCACGGTAGAGGAGCGATTGACGTGCGTGCAGTAGTGATGGGGGCGGGGTCCTGGGGAACTGCGGTGGCGAAGATCCTCGCCGACGCTGGCAATGAGGTGACGATGTGGGCGCGGCACGCTGAGCGTGCCGAGGCGATCAACACGGCGCATGAGAATGCGGCGTACTTGCCGGGTATAGCCCTACCGGAAAGCATCGTCGCCGTCACATCGATTGAGGAGGCGCTGGCCGACAAAGAGATCGTCGTCTGCGCGGTGCCCTCGCAGACCCTGCGTGAAAACCTCGCGCAATGGCGGGACTCTCTTCCGCCAGCCGCGGTGCTGGTATCGCTCGCCAAGGGCGTCGAGGTGAGCAGCGGTGAGCGCATGAGCCAGGTAATCAAGGAAGTCAGCGGCTTCGGCGACGATCAGATCGCGGTGCTGTCCGGCCCGAACCTGGCGCGCGAGATCGCCGAGGAGCAGCCGGCCGCCACGGTGATCGCCTGCACCGATGAAGAAGTGGCCATCAGGTTGCAGCATGCCTTCGCCGCCCCGTACTTCCGGCCGTACACCAACACCGATGTTGTCGGCGTGGAGATTGGCGGTGCCGCGAAGAACGTGATCGCCCTGGCGTGCGGTGTGGCGTCGGGGATGGGCTTCGGCGAGAACACGGTGGCCACTCTGATCACCCGCGGACTGGCCGAGACCATGCGTCTGGGCATAGCACTCGGTGCCGATGTCCGTACGCTCGCAGGTCTGGCCGGGATCGGCGACCTTGTCGCTACGTGTTCGTCGCCGCTCTCGCGCAACCGTACCTTCGGCGCGCGACTCGGTGAGGGTGCCTCGCTGGAGGAGGCGCAAGCGGCCACCAACGGCCAGGTCGCCGAGGGCGTCAAGAGTTGCGGGTCGGTACGTGCCCTTGCCCAGCAGTACGACATCGACATGCCGCTCACCGAGGCCGTCTATCAGGTCTGCTACGAGGGGATGGCTGTGCAGGATATGGTCGGCATGCTCTTGGGTCGCACCATCAAACCGGAGGTGTGACCCACCCCGAGGTGCTGTGCGGGTGTTAGATCTCGCTGAACGACTGCCAACCGTGCAGATCGTCGGCGGCGGCGCCGTCGACGGTGGCCTGGCCTGTCCGGACGATCCCCTTTGGGTATAAGTCTGTTACGCCCGCGGCATGCACCGTGCCGATCACCGTCCAACCGGCCGGCACGTCCGACGCTGAGAACGCGGCCAGCAGTTCGTGATCCTCGCCGCCAGTGAGTGCCCAGCGGACCGGATCGACCCCGAGTTCGGCGGCGAGCTCGTCGAGTCCGTCCGGTCGGGGCACCGCGGCGGAGATTACGTCCAGGTGCAGACCCGAGGCGGTGGCCATGGTGACAATCTCTTCGATGAGCGCATCGGAGATGTCGGTCATCGCGTGCGCGCCAGCCGCGGCGGCCAACCGGCCCTGGTGCAGGTCGGGTTGGGGGAGCCGGTATCGGTCGACGAGACCTGAAAAA
>NZ_JBAQWU010000385.1:0-5370 GCF_049299075.1 Gordonia sp. (in: high G+C Gram-positive bacteria) | reverse complement strand
GTGCCAAGTGGGCCTGGAAGCGGTCTGGGTCGGTGACGGCGAGCAGCGAGACACGATCGGTCCACAGCAGGTGCCCGATCTGGTGCGCCACGGTCCACCCCTGCGCCGGTGTGGGTATCGCCCACTGCTCCGGCGTCAGTTCCGCCACGACGGCGTCCAGCGCTTCCGATTCCGCGTCCAGCGCGGACACGATGTGGTCGATGCGAGCCATCTCTCGACTGTGACACCCCGGCCTAAAAAAAGCAATCATGAATGATTGTTTATTTACGGGCGGCGGCGCGCAGTGGCCAGCGACATGCTGATGTGACGTTCAGTCGAAGCGGACGTCGGCCGTTCCGGAGGCGAGCAGGTTGGCCCCGTCGTACAGCTCCGCCGCAAAGACACCGAGGCGGCGACCCACCTTGATCGGGCGCGTGTGCACCACGATGGTGCGACCGTCGACGATCGGTGAGCGATGGAAAGCGACGCTGAACTCGATCAGCTGGTAGCCGACCCCCGCCGGGGTGGTGGCCTGCGCGGCATAGGAGAGCCCTTGCGCCACGATCGCCGCGATCACGCCACCGTGCATGCTGCCCATGATGTTGGCCATCCACTCGGCCGTGGTCGAGGAGAACTGCACGGTGCCGTCACGCGCGAAGCTCACCGCGCCGCCGAGTAGCTCGCCGAGCGGTCCCAGCGACGTCCACGCATGCGCGAGCGACTCGACCACCTCCCGGCCCGGTTGATTGGGGTCCACCGTGCACAACTCCCCGCCCGGGGCAGTGGAGGCGGGGATCTGCAAGTGATCGCCGTCCACCACCAGTTCCCGACCGACGCGCACGTTGCGCGCCGAGCCGAAGCACAGCGGTCGCCCGCCCGCGCCGGAGATCCGCACTGCGGTGGCCCCGTAGGCGGCGTCGCTCAGCACCAGCTCCGCGGTGGCATCGAGTTCCTCGGTGATCTCCGGCCGCGCCAGCATCGACATCGAGAGCCGCGACTGTACCGAGCTGCCCTCCTCGGCAAAGAAGAACGGGAGGCCGCCGATGTCGTCGAACAGGACGGTCAGCGCGGGCATCTCGATCAGGCCGCGATGGTCGGTCAGACCCGGGCCCAGCCACCCGGCCATATCGGCCAGCTCCGAACCGGGGCGGCGGCCCACACCGAAGCTGGAAAAGAGATCGGGGCGCGGGATCGTCATGCCCTCATTCCTATCAACCCCGAACCGCTGGCCTACAGTCGGCATCATGGACTTCCGTATCGAAGACATCAGCCCCGAAGAGATCGACCGTCGCCTGTCGGTAGTGGAACCGCTGACCGATTCGGTCCGTCAACTGGTAGACGCGGTGATCCGGTCGGAGGTCTCCGACGACGAGCTGCGCGCGGCGCAAGCACAGATCGATGACGTGGTGGCCGCCCTGCGCACCAAACAACGGCCCGGCAGTTTCGGCACCCCGTTCACCAAGACCTTCATCGGCATGCCGTGGGGAAACGCCGCGGTGGGAGCACGAAACGCGATCGCCCCGCCGCTGCGGATCCGGCGCAGCCCGGGCCTCGCCGAATGCGAGATGGTGCTCGGCGCTGCCTATGAGGGCCCGGGCGGCTGCGTGCACGGCGGGATCGCCGCGCTCCTGCTCGACCAACTCGTCGGCGAAGCCGCCAGCACCGACGGCCTGCCCAGTTTCACCGGCACTCTCACCGTGAAGTACCTGCGCCCCACCCTGCTTGGCGCACTCTCCGCCCGCGCCGAAGTGACCGGCCGCGAGGGCCGCAAGACTTTTGTCCGGGCCACCCTGTCCGACGACGACGGGGCGACCGTCGAGGCCGAAGCAATCATGATCTGCCCCAAGGGTTTCGAGCTCCCCACCGGAGATGCCCTCCCCCAGCCCGCCAACTCCCGCGACGACCTCTGATGGCTGATCAGCACGGTACGCCGACTCCGTTCAGCGACGACGAGGCCGCGGCAGTGCGCGCCTTCACCGAGCGCTTGCACCTCGGCGGAATCGTCGACGTCCACACGCACTTCATGCCTAAGGCCGTGCTCGACAAAGTGTGGGCCTACTTCGATTCGGCCGGTCCGCTGCTCGGTCGCGAATGGCCGATCACCTATCGTGCCGACGAGGACCGACGGGTCGCCGCCTTGCGCGCCTTCGGTGTTCGCAGGTTCACGTCGATGATCTACCCGCACAAGCCCGCCATGGCGCAGTGGCTGAACGCTTGGGGAGCCGACTTCGCCGCGCGTCACCCGGACTGCCTGCAGACCGCCACCTTCTACCCCGAGCCCGGGGCCGTCGAGTACGTTGCGGAGGCAATTGAGGGCGGCGCGCAGATCTTCAAGTCGCATATCCAGGTCGGCGACTACTCCCCCACCGACCCGCTGCTCGATGACGTCTGGGGTGTCCTCGCCGAGACCGGCGTACCGGTGGTGATCCACTGTGGTTCCGGTCCGGCACCCGGTCGGTATACCGGGCCCGAGCCGATCCGCCAGGTGCTGCAGCGATTCGGTCAGCTGAACCTGATCGTGGCGCATATGGGCACACCCGAATACGCAGATTTCGCGGAACTGGCCGAGCAGTACTCCGGTGTGCGCCTGGACACGACGATGAGTTTCACCGACTTCTCCGATGCCCTCGCGCCCTACCCGAAGGATCTGCTGCCGCGGCTGGCGGATCTGTCGGAGAAGGTCCTCTTCGGTTCGGACTTCCCGAACATCCCCTACGGGTATCTGCACGCCCTGCAGGCCTGCGAACGTCTCGGCCTCGGCGAGGACTGGCTGCGCGCGGTGCTGCACGACAACGCCGCCACCCTGTTCGGCCTGCGGCCCGAATCGACAGCGTCGATCTAGAACGCGTTCTACCATCGGCTCATGGCCGAGTCTGTGACGCAACTGTTGATCGAGCGTGCGCAAAACGACGGCACCGCGCTGATCGCTGCGGACCGGACGTGGTCGTGGCGCGAATACCTCGCCGACGCCGAGCGCACCGCTGCTGCTGTTCTGGCCGCCGCCGACCCGGCCCGCCCCATGCACGTCGGCGTCCTCCTCGGCAATGAGCCGACCATGCTGATCGCCCTGGCGGCCGGGGCACTCGGCGGATACGTGACCGTCGGGATCAACACCACCCGGCGCGGCGCGGCCCTGGCCGCCGATCTGCACCGCGCGGACTGCCAGATCCTCCTCACCGACGCCGCCCATCAACCGTTGCTCGACGGTCTGGACCTGTCCGGCGTCACGGTGATCGACACCGCGGCGCCGGAGTGGGCGCACCGCCTGAGCTCCGCCGACCCACTGGTGCCGCATTCGATCCCGGCCGCCATGGACCCGTTCATGCTGATCTTCACCTCCGGTACGAGCGGCGATCCGAAGCCGGTTCGCTTCGCGCACATGATGATTCCGTTCGCCGGGCCGCCGCTGGTGGAGCGCTTCGGGATCACCGCCGACGACGTCTGCTATCTATCGATGCCGCTCTTCCACTCGGCCGCACTGCTCGGCGGTTTTTGCGTCGCACTGGCCTCCGGCGCCGCCATGGTGCCTGCCCAGTTCTCGGCGTCGACCTTCCTCGACGACGTCCGCCGCTTCGGCGTGACGTATATGAACTACGTCGGCAAACCGCTGGCCTACATCCTGGCGACGCCGGAGCAGCCGGACGACGCCGACAGTCCACTGCGCGCGGCGTTCGGCAACGAGGCCACTGACCGCGATATCGACGAGTTTTCCCGGCGCTTCGGTTGCGCAGTATGGGACGGCTTCGGCTCCACCGAATTGGCCATCATCATCACCCGCGAGCCCGGCACCCCGACGGGTTCGATCGGCAAGGGCTTCCCCGGGGTCGCCGTCTACCACCGGTCGACCGGCACCGAATGCCCACCGGCCCGCTTCGATCACACCGGCGCGCTGTGCAACGCCGAGGAGGCGATCGGCGAGCTGGTCAACACCACCGGCGGCGGCCTCTTTGCAGGCTATTACAACGACGACGCGGCCACCGGCGAGCGACTGCGTGACGGCATGTACTGGTCGGGCGACCTCGCCTACAAGGACGCCGACGAGTGGATCTACCTCGCCGGCCGCACAGACGACTGGCTGCGCGTGGACGGCGAGAATCTCGCCGCCGGACCGATCGAACGCATCCTGCAGCGGCTGCCCGCGGTCAACAGGGTGGCGGTCTACGCGGCAGCCGACCCGGTGGTCGGCGACGCCGTGATGGCCGCGGTGGTGTGCAACGACGACACCGAACTCACGCCGGATATGCTCACCGAATTCCTTGCCGCCCAACAGGATTTGTCGCCGAAGGCGTGGCCCACCTACATCCGTATCGCCGCCGATCTGCCGACGACCGCCACCAATAAGATCCTGAAACGGGAGTTGAAAGCACAGGGCGCCGTGCCAGCGGGCGGCGAGCTGTGGGTCCGGGCACCACGCTCAACGACCTACCGACCGGCGTAGCCACCCGCAGTCAGCGAGCCCGGTCAAGCGGGCGCGGACGTCCCGAGATACGCGCTTTCCAGCCGGCCCAGATCGGCGGCTAATTCGGTGGCCGGGCACTCGAACGCGATGTTCCCGTGTACCAGCACCACGGCCCGGTCGGCTACGTCCAGCGCCAGCCGGACGTGCTGTTCGACGAGCACGATCGCCGTCCCCTCGCTCGCGGCCACCCCGCGCAGCACCGGAAGAATGGACTCGACGATCACCGGCGCCAGACCCATGCTGAGCTCGTCGATGAGCAGCACCTTGGGGCGCTGCAGCAGCGCCCGGGCGATCGCCAGCATCTGCTGTTCGCCGCCGGAGACCTGCCCCGCGGCCACCTTCATCCGCTTGTCCAGTGCCGGAAACCATTCCCGCGCCTGCGCGAGCCCCGCGGCGACGTCGGCTCGCCGGTAGCTGCCCACCGCGAGCCGCAGATTCTGCTCGCATGTGAGACCACGGAACAGCGCCCGGTCGTCGGGCACCAGCACCAGACCGGCGCGCACCGCGGCCCGCGGATCTCCCGGCCGGACCGGATTTCCGTCCACCGAGACCGCGCCGCCCAGTCGCGGCAGCAACCCGGACAACGTCTCGAGCAGGGTGGTCTTACCCGCACCGTTCGGCCCAAGCAGAGCGACGATCTCGCCCCGGTCCACAGACAGGTCGATGCCGCGGACCACCGGGCTATCGCTGCGGTAACCGGCATCCAGTGCCGTGGCTTGAAGCACGCTCACGCGTCCACCTCCTCGGTCGGGTCGGCCACCGATTCGGTAGCCGCCGGTGTTCCCAGATAGGCCGCGATGACAGCCTCGTCGGTGCGGATCTCCGCCGGGGTACCCGCGGCGATCAGCGTGCCCAGATCGAGGACGATCACCCGATCGCACACCGAGAGCACCAGGTCCATATCGTGGTCGATCAGCAGCATGGTGGTGCCT
>NZ_JBAQWU010000384.1:0-9398 GCF_049299075.1 Gordonia sp. (in: high G+C Gram-positive bacteria) | reverse complement strand
GTGCGTCATATCCGGCGGCGGCCCGGTCACGATACTTCGGTTCGCACCGGCGCCCGGAAGGCCCCGGTTCGTTGCGCTCGTGCCGTGTTGTGTCAGTGGACGTGTTGTGTCAGTGGACGCGTTGTGTCAGTGGACGCGGACGACGATCTCCGAGTGGCCGAGCCGGATCACGTCACCGTCGGCCAACTGCCACTCCTGCACCGGAGCGTTGTTGACGGTGGTGCCGTTGGTGGAGTTGAGGTCCGCCAGCAGGGCCGTGTGCCCGTCCCAGCGGATCTCCAGGTGCCGACGCGACACCCCGGTGTCGGGCAGCCGGAACTGGGCGTCCTGGCCGCGGCCGATCACATTGGAGCCGGGACGCAGCGCGTAGGTGCGGTTGCTGCCATCCTCCAGGATCAGAGTGATGGCCGCCGGAGCCTGGCCAGCGGCCGGCGGCTGCTGGTCGTAGCCGCCCTGCGGAGCGTAGACGGTCTGGTCGAAGGCGGGCTGGCCGTACTGGTCGACGGCGGCCTGGTCGTAGCCGCCCTGGTCGTAACCCTGCGCGGCGGGCTGGGCGTAGCCCTGCTGGCCTTGGTCGTAGCCTTGGGCGGGCTGGGCATAACCCTGGTCGTAGCCACCTTGGTCCGGCTGCGCGTAGCCCTGCTGTTCGTAGCCCTGGGCGGGCTGTGCGTAACCTTGCTGGTCGTAGCCGCCCTGGTCGTAGCCCTGGGCCGGTTGTGCGTAGCCCTGCTGTTCGTAGCCCTGCTGTTCGTAACCCGGCTGCGCGTACCCTTGCTGGTCGTAGCCCTGGGCCGGTTGTGCGTAGCCCTGCTGTTCGTAACCCGGCTGCGCGTACCCCTGCTGTTCGTAGCCCGGAGCGGGCTGTCCGTACCCCTGCTGGCCTTGGTCATAGCCCTGCTGGTCATAGCCCTGGGCCGGCTGTGCGTAGCCCTGCTGGTCGTAGCCGGGCTGTGCGTACCCCTGCTGGTCGTATCCCTGCTGGGAATAGCCTTGCTGCGGATGGCCTTGCTGGTCGTAGGCTTGCTGGCCCTGCTCGTAGCCGCCCTGGCCGTAGCCCGGGTACTGGCCGTCGTGTCCGGGTGGGTTGGTCATGTCGGGAGCTCCTCGGTTCGGGCTTTCGGTGTCACGGGTCGGATTCGGTCGCGGTTTGACGTCGGGGTCGACGACACATCTGGTGCGGAACTGGCCGGTGTGCAGCGTAGGTACCACGTCAAACTCTACGACGACGTTGCCGTAGGTCTGCCATCCATTGTCACGGATGAAGTCTTCGAGGTGGCGGGAAAAGATCTTCCGATTCAATTCGTATTCTTCCGACACATGTTCCAGGTCGGAGTCGCTGAGCACGATGACGTAGCTATTGGCCACCAGCGAACTGCCGTCGCCGAGGTCCTCGGCCGAGGCTTCCGCGGCACGTTGCAGACTGTTCTCGATCTCTTGCGGCGCCACCTTGCCGCCGAAGACTCGGGCGAACCCGCCGTCGACGGCGGACTCCAGCTTGCGCTCAAATCGGTCGAGTAGACCCACGGGTTCTCCCTTCTTCACAGTTCGGTGGCGTGTCGGCGTGCGTACGCTGAGGTTCAATGCTACCGGGCGAGCGACCATCAGCGCCCGTCGGATATCCCCAACTGCACCCGTGGCCACTCCCGTCACCGGACGCGCGCATGGCGTCAGACGGTGTCGATGCAGTTCAGGGCGGCAGCAGCGTGGCGATTTTCTCTCGGGAGCGTGGGCGTGTAATCTCGATCAAGTCCACGCGGACAACCGTCGAGAAATCGACAGCCACGGGCGAGTGGCGGAATGGCAGACGCGCTGGCTTCAGGTGCCAGTGTCCTTCGGGACGTGGGGGTTCAAGTCCCCCTTCGCCCACCATCATGAGCGGTTTACCGTTCTACGGAACCCCAGTTTGGGTCTGAGATTTCAGGCTTTGAACTGGGGTTTCGCTGTATCTCCCGGAAGGTCACTGCCCGCTGACGCTGTTTGGGGATTTGTGAGCGCGAGCTCCCTCTGGAGGGTTGACGAGGACGCGGGCCATTAACCCGAGGACGCGTATCGAATCTTCGCGCCCATCATGATGCACTCGCTTTCCAGAAGTGTGCATTTGTGTTCTCGCCGCTCAGGGCGATACTCCTCAGAAGTCGGCAGGGTAGGTACCGGGCCTTATTTGAGGAATGGCGCTCCTCGTGTGGGGATGATGTGGGGATTCCGCACGGCGAGGACGTGGTCCTAGGGTGAACCAATCAGCGAACTGTCCTCGATCTTCGGGGTGAGCGCGGCGACGGTGTACCGCGGCCTGTCCCGTCACCGGGAAGCCGAGCCAGCCTCGGCGTGACCCGCCGCCTGGCCTCGGCACCGAGTCACCGGCCGAGGGGGTGGCGGAGAACGGGAGGGCGGGATGGGGCTCACGCTCACCCGCGACGCCGTGCTCCACGCCATCGCCGAGTGCGACGCACAGGGGACAACGGGCGTAGCTGTCAGCCGCGGAGCTCGTTGTCAGTCGCCGACCATGTCAGCCATGGCACGGGCCAGGAGTGACTGCTTGTCGAGCTTGCCTACCGCGTTTTTCGGTAGCGCATCCAACACATGGATCATCGTGGGTCGTTTGAACCCGCTGAGCTGCTCCTTGCAGCGGGCCTTAACCGCCTCGAGTGCAATCGTGCGTCCGGGACGAGGCTGGACAAAGGCGACGACAACCTCGCCCCACTTCTCATCGGGCACACCGATGACTGCCGCCTCCTGGATGGTGGGATCCGCTGCCAGGATGTCCTCGATCTCCTTCGGGTAGATGTTCTCGCCGCCACGAATGATCATCTCTTTCGACCGCCCGGCGAGCGTGAGGTAGCCGTCGGCGTCTAGGTGACCAATGTCGCCGGTGTGCAGCCATCCATCGATGATGGCGGCAGCCGTGGCCTCCGGCCGGCCCAGATATCCGCGCATCACGTTGGCTCCGCGGATCACCACTTCGCCGCGTTCACCGATCGGCAACACGGCGCCGTCGGGGCCGAGGATCCGTATCTCCTGCCCTGGGAACGCCTTGCCGACCGTGCCGACCTTGCGAGGACCCTCAACTGGGTTGGTGGCCGAACCGCAGGTGCCCTCGGACAGTCCGTACGCCTCCACGAGAGGAAACCCGAACCGCGCCTCGAAGCGCGTGAGTAGTTCCGGCGAGGCGGGGGCGGCACCGCAGATTGCGAACCGCACCGATGAGGTATCGGGAATCACATTGTCGGGCAGGGCGGCGAGCATGCTGTAGATCGTGGGCACCGCGGAGAAGAAGGTCGGGCGGTGCTCGGCGACGATGTCGAAGAAGGTGCGGGGGTTGAATCTGTCCGCGATGACGACACTGGCCCCAACCAGCAGAGGCAGCAGCACACTGACCACAATCCCGTTCACGTGGAATAGCGGCAGGACCAGCAGACAGTGATCGTCCGAGCCGACACCGAGACCGTCCCGGCCCATCGTCGCCATCGCGTCGAGATTTGAGTGATCGAGCATGACGCCCTTGGGTACTCCGGTGGTTCCCGAGGTGTAGATCAGCAACGCCAACGCGGACGGATCGACGACGGGTATGGATTCCTTGGGCGGTGCCGGTACGTCGACCCGCAGCTGGGCCACTGAAAGGCTCGTCACGTCGGTGGGCGCCACCGAACCGTCTTCGATCACGATGAGCACGGCGCCGGAGTCCTTGAGTTGGCGCACGACCTCCGGCTCGGTCAGGGCAGGATTCACCGGTGTCACGGCTGCGCCCAGTCGCCAAGTCGCGAACAGCAGCACCACGAACTCGACGCGGTTCGTCAGCCGCACCGCCACCACGTCGCCGGCCTCCACTCCGTTCGCTGCGAGCTGAACCGCGCAGGCACGAATCCGGCCGAAAAGCGCATGATTAGTCAGCGTCTGCGTGCCGTCCGCGACAGCCGCTCCACCGGGATCGGCTGCGGCACGGCGATCGATGAGGTTCGAGAATGCCATCGCTCAGGCCTCCAGATGACGGATCAGGAACTCCGTCTGATCGGCCACGACAGCTTCGAAAGGAGCGCCGAGGTATATGTCGAAATGCCCTGCGTCATAACGTTTCACTTCACCCAGTGGCGCCTTCGCCGCGTACGCGAGCGTCTCCTTAGGCGGGGTGACAGTGTCATGGTCGCAGATGCAGAAAAGGATCGGCATCGCGACGTTCTTGGCGGACTTGCCGGGTCGGTGCCAGGTGATCGTGGGCGCGACCCGAGCTGCAACCTTGTTGACGAACTGCACGCCATCAGGCACGAGCGCGAGATAGCCAGGCAGCGCATCGGGAGCAGTCATGAGCGCCTTTTCTCCCGGTTTGCCTGCCAGGGTGAGCAGGGCTGGATCCTTCCCGCGGACAGCGGCGACCAGATCTGCGGCGACCGCCGGGAGTAGCCTGACAGTTTCCCGTGGGCCCAGCGCGCGGGCCGACGCTAGGCCATCGGTGAAGGGGCACTGCGCGATTGCTGCACGCAGTTCGGGGTGACGCGAGGCCGTGATGATCGAATGGCCGCCGCCGAACGAGCTTCCCCAGACCGCGATTCGGGAGCCATCGACGTCGGGGCGGGTCTTCATGTAAGCGATTGCAGCATCCCAGTCGACGAGTTGGCGCTTGATCGAAAGCAGCTGTCGCGGAGTGCCCGTCGAATCGCCGAAGTGCCGGTAGGTGAATGCCAGGGCTGCGATTCCAGCGCGCGCGAAGCGTTCGGCGAATGTGTCGAGCCCCATCTCGCGGGTGGCGCCCAGACCGTGGCCGAGGATGACCACGGGCGGCCGCTCCACACCTTCGGGCAGGAAAAGCCATGCGGCACAGGTGTCACCGCCTGAATCGAAGGTGATGTCGTGTCGGGTGACGGTGGGATCGGTCATCGTGCGACCTCCGTCGCGCCGGCGCCGCGCGTGTTACCGGTCTGCAATACTTGCTCGTACACGCCGGGCTGATACAGCGGCAGTTCGCCGGCGGCATCGGTGTTGGCCATGTAGTCGAGCATCAGCTCCTGACCGATGGACGACAATGCGGTGGCCAGGAATTCGGACCGTTCGATGTGCAGACCATCCTCGAGGGGACTTGAACCACCGAAATAGACCGCGCGTTTGATGGCGGCGCGTGATGGCTTCGGACGTGACCCGAGGTATTCGGCGAGTTCAATCGCGCGGGCCAGCACCTGATCCGGCGCGACGACATCGTCCACCGCACCGAACTCCAACGCTTCGGCCGGGGTGAATGGTTTGCCGGAGAGGATGGCCACCAGCGCCTTGTGATTGCCGACCAGCCGGGGTAGCCGTTGCGTGCCGCCTCCGCCGGGAATGATGCCCAGCAGCACTTCCGGCTGGCCGATGAAGTAGTCGCCGTTGGACATCACGCGAATATCGTTGGCCCAGCTGAATTCTGCGCCGAGACCTAGCGCGGAACCGTTCAGTGCAGCGACGAAGACAACACCGCTCCGGTTCATCTTCAGAAAAGTCTGATGCACGCGCTCCAGCTGAACTGCGGGCCATAGGGGCGTCTTCCCGAGCGCGCCTTTCAGGCCACCGGCGCGATTGGCTCCGCGCGCTGTGTGGGCCAGCGCCGAGGCGCCTCTAGTTCCGACGGATGGGACCGTCGCCCCTCCCTCTTGCAGCCAGCGCACCTCGGCATGAGAGACGAACCGGCCCGGATGGGTGCCGGTGAAGACGACGGACTGGACGTGGTCATCGCCGTCTGCGCGATCGACCAACGTGTCGAGTTGCTCGGCGATGTCGTTCCCGAACAGCCCGAGCGGGCCACCGTCGACGCGTGCTATCAGCATCGACCCTCGGTCCTCGATCTCGAGGTTTCCCCGCACTTCTGCTGCCATGACTGTCCTTACGACGGGCGCTCGCGCGCTATTTGCCTCACGAGAATAACGAAGTTATTCTAAACTGGCAAGGCATTCCACGCAGAGCTCGGGCGACAGCGTCCCACAAGATCAACGACTGCGCGGCAACCGAGAAGGAGGTGGGCGGTGAGCGCATCGGCGAGCCAGCCGCAATCGATGGAATTCGATTGGGCCGTCGTAGGTTCCGGATTCGGCGGTAGCGTCGCCGCGCTCCGGCTGGCCGAGAAGGGCTACCGGGTCATCGTGATAGAACGCGGACGCGAGTACGCGGACGAGGATCTCCCCGAGTCGGCGTCTGATCGGCGCCGGTTCTTGTGGGCGCCGACGTTCGGCCTGCATGGGATCATGCGCAGCGTGTTGTTCCGGCACGTTTTCAGCTCCACGCAGACCGGGGTGGGCGGCGGCAGCCTGGTCTACGGCGGGGTCTTGTTTCGCGCGCAGCGCGCGTTCTTCACCGACCCGCAGTGGCGCGAGATCGATTCCTGGGAAACCCGTCTCGACGGTCACTACGCCACGGCCGAGCGGATGTTGGGGGTTGCGACGACGCCGTGGGAGTCGACGACGATGAGACTGACGCGAGAGATCGCCGACCACTTCGGCGGCGGTCCGGGTTTCTCTACCGCACCGGTCGCTGTCTTCTTCGGTGAGCCTGGGAAGACGGTGCCCGACCCGTACTTTGGCGGCGAGGGCCCTGCGCGGACCGGCTGCACCCGTTGCGGCAGCTGCATGGTCGGCTGCCGCACCGGCGCCGCAAATCGCCTGACGAAGAATTACCTCTGGTTCGCCCGCAAGCGAGGCGCGACTATCTCGGCAGAACGCCGAGTCGTCGACGTCGTCCCGATCGGAGCCGCCGACGGCAGCGATGGGTACCGGATCGAAACCAGGCGACCGGGGTCGATGCTGCGGCGCCAGCGCAGTGACGTCATCACGGCGGGCGGTGTGGTGTTCGCCGGCGGCGCTGTCGGGACCAATGAGCTTCTCGCCGATTGCAAATACCGCGGCTCGTTGCCGCAGATTAGTGATCGCCTGGGCACTCTCGTACGCACCAACAGTGAGGGCGTCCTGTCCGTCCTTCTGCCCGAGGATGGCGACAGCTGGCAGGACGTCACCGCGAGCAGCCGCGTCATCCTCGACCACGACACCCAGATCGAGTTACTGACCTATGGGGTTCGCGCCGATTTCATGCGAGTGATGTTCACGGTCCTAGTCGGGCGCGGGCGGGTACCTACCCGCATCGTGAAGTGGCTCGGCAGTGTCACGCGACATCCGCGACGCGCGCTGGCCACCATGGGTTCCGGGTGGAGCCGCCGGACGCTGATGATGCTCATAATGCAGCCGTACGACAATGCGATTGAATTCAAGGCACGCAAGCGAATCCTGCGCTCCGGGTACCGGATCACCACCGCGGCCGACCCGCAGCGCCCCGCACCGACGTACATGGACGCCGGCCATCGGGTCGCCACCTGGCTGGCCGACCGCACCGGCGGCATCGCGCAGAGCAGCGTCTTCGAGGCGTTCGGCAACATGCCGATGACCGCACATGTACTGGGCGGAGCGGCGATCGGCGCCGGCCCACATGCGGGGGTTATCGACGCGCAGCTCAAGGTGTTCGGCTACAAGAACATGATCGTGTGCGACGGCGCCGCCCTGCCCGCGAACCCGGGCGTGAATCCGGCCCTGACGATTACCGCACTCGCCGAACACGCCATGTCGCACGTCCCGCCAGCCAGTCTGGGACGATAGCCGACATGCCCAACGGACCGGCGGGGAATCACTCCGTCAACGACATCCCGGACCGGCTCATCGGCGCCACGATTTCACTGCTGGCCTCCGACGGACCGTCCGCGATCAAGGCGCGCAGCGTCGCGGCAGCCGCCGGCATGTCGACGATGGTCGTCTATAGCTACTTCGGCGGTGTCCCCGAGTTGCTCAACGCGGTCGTCGACCGCGGCTTCAACCAGATCGAGGACACATTCGCGCAGTTGCCGGTCACCGACGACCCGATCGCCGATCTGTTCGCGATGGCCCTCGAAACGCTGCATTATGCCCGCGCCAATCCTCACCTGTACGACGCGATGTTCGGCCTGTCCAGTCGCGCGACGTACAGGCCCGCGTCGGAGAAGGACTTGCGAAAGGCCGGTCACTCGCAAGCATTTCAGTCTGCGTACAGATACGTCACCGATGCATGCATCCGTCTGGGCAATGCTGGATCGGTCACCATAGAGGACCCCACCGTGGTCGCGGGAGCCCTCTGGAGCTTCGTCCACGGCTACAACACCCTGGAGCTGGCCAACCATTTCGCCGAATTCGACAATCCGGTGCGGCAGGTGCTCCTGCCGATGGGAGTCACCTTTTGCGTGGGGCTCGGCGCCGAGCCAGGCGCTGCCCGACGGTCACACGAGGCAGCGCTGGCTCGGGCCGCGCCAACCCGAGCCTGACTCGGAGAGTCGTTCCCCCCGGAACACTATTCGCTCAGGAACTCCAGTACCTCCGGGACGAATTCGCGGTGGTGCTGGAACACGCCACCGTGACCGGAGTTGGGATAGATGCGCAACCTCGAGTCCGGCAACCGGGCACCCAGATCCCCCGAGTGGTCGCTGGAGACCATCAAGTCCTTGTCGCCGTTGGCGACGAAGACCGGGACCTTGATCGCCGAAAGGTCGTCGGGCGCATGAAGTCCACCGCCGGTGATGGCACGCAACTGCGCGTTGCGCGCCACCCCGAAGTCCCCAAATCGCCCCGATGGAAGACCGGGATCTCATGGACTCGGTGGATGCTGAGAGTGGCTGTCGGCAGCCCGTCCGTCGACGAGACGATGCGCCCTGGGATGGTCGAGACACCATCCCGGTGCCTGGGTTGAGCGCATGGTTGAAGACCGGTGGCACAGAAGAAGTCAGACCTCTGCTCGTCGGTGTGGGCGAGTTGTGACCAGTTGCGTGGCGGCATGGATGCCAGCCAGTACAAGGACTACACCCTGACGCTGCTGTTCGTGAAGTAGGTGTCCGATAGGGCCAAGACCGACCCGAACAGGCCGATCATCTATCAAGCGAGTAACAGGACTTACGCCGATGGTTCCTCCATCCTGCTCGTTGGGGGCCGCGACGGGGGTCGAGCGTCACAGTCCCAGCACTGTGCGGATAGCGTCCGCGCGGCTCGCCCCCGCCGCCGTCAGTCCCATCGCAGGGATAGGCGAGCTGGCATCCGGCAGCACCCCCTGCGGAGGATGCGGCCCAGTTGCGGTGGTGGGGTGAGTAGTTCATTTGTCCGCTGTGCTGACGACCTCCAGTAGCGCCGGGGCAGGCCTGATGGCCCGACCACGTGCCGTCCCCAGAGGGGCGGGTGGTCAGGCTGCCAGGTGTTGTTCGAAGATCGCCTCGACTCCGGACTCCCACTGTGGCGATGCCGATTCGCGGGGCGGGTCGGTGTCGGAGACTTCGCCCATCCGGGTGGTCAGGCCGGCGGCGTGGTGGCCGGTGGCGAGTTTGTCCGGGTGGAAGATCGGGTTGACCAGCCACGGCCCGCTCCGCCCGACCGGCCGCC
>NZ_JBAQWU010000383.1:0-2740 GCF_049299075.1 Gordonia sp. (in: high G+C Gram-positive bacteria) | reverse complement strand
CGCCCTGCACCGCCTCGACAACTACCCACGAACCGGCTGACCACGCCATCTACCCTGACCACCACGACCAGAAAGAACACCCGTCCGGGCCAGTGAAACCTGACTTTTATCACGGATTCAGACATGTTGGACTTCGCTGGTTGTGGCCTGCGGGTTTAGGGTTGTTTTGGGCTGGATTTGCGCACTAAGGATCGGCGATAGGCTGGTCTGATGGCCTACGTGCGGACCGTGAAGACTGCCTCGGGAGCGCGAGCGGTCCAGATCGTTCATGGTTCGCGGAAGGGTTCGCGGTCGATCGAGCACATCGGGTCTGCTCATAGCGACGACGAGTATGCGGCATTGAAGGCTGTGGCTGCTCGCCGTCTTGCTGCTGGTCAGGGCGAGTTGGATCTCGGTATCGTCGGCGTGCTGCCGGTCTCGAGTGAGCCGTTGCCGATCCAGTCGGCCCGGATGGGGCATCTGTGGGACGGACTCGAACACGTCTACAGTGAGCTCGGCTTCGATGACGTGACCGGCGGTGATCTTGTTTTCCGGGACCTGGTGTTGGCGCGGATCATCGAGCCGACGAGCAAGCTCGACTCACTGCGCGTTCTCGAGGAGGTGGGCGTGCCGGCGATGTCGTATCCGACGATGAACCGTCGCCTGCCGGTCTACGCCACCGATACCTGGAGGCAGAACCTCGCGGCCGCATGCGCGAAACACGCAGGTCTGGGGCCTGCCACGCTCGTGTTGTACGACGTCACGACACTCTATTTCGAGACGGACAAGGCCGACGGGTTCCGTGAGCCCGGGTTCTCCAAGGAGCGCCGTCTCGAACCGCAGATCACCGTCGGGATGCTCACCGACGCGACCGGGTTCCCGCTGTTGATCGAGGCGTTCGCCGGTAACAAGAGCGAGAAGCTCACGATCGTTCCGACAGTCCTGAAGTTCATGGCCGCGCATGACCTGGCCGAGGTCACCGTCGTCGCGGACGCCGGGATGATCTCCGCGGAGAACATGAGAGCGATTGAACGAGAGAACCTGTCATGCATCCTCGGTGAGCGGATGCCGTTGGTTCCGTACCAGATCGCCAAGTGGGTCGCCGACCATCCCGATCAGGCGCCCACCGACGCACTGACACTGGTCCAGCATCAGCCGGCGAACGCGAAGACGAGTTTCCGGCGCAGTCGTGTCACCTACTACCGGTACTCGGCCGATCGGGCACGGCGGAGCCTGCGTGGGATCAACGAGCAGGTCGGTAAGGCTGAGAAGGCAGTTGACGGGAAGGTCCCGGTCAAGCGGAACAGGTTCGTCACGCTCACAGGCGCGGACAAGACGGTGAACCGCGAACTCGAGGCGAAGGCGCGGACGTTGGCTGGGTGGAAGGCCTACATCACCAACATCGACGCGCCGACACCGGAGTTCGTCATCGGTGCCTACCATCAACTGTGGCGGATCGAGAAGAGTTTCCGCATGTCAAAGACCGATTTGGCGGCGCGGCCGATCTATCACCGCACTGAGGACTCCATCCGTGCGCACCTCGCGGTGGTCATGGCCGCGCTCGCAGTGACGCGCGTGATCGAGGAACGCACAGGCTGGTCGATCAAGAAGTTCGTCACCACAACCCGCCGTTACCGGACCATCCAGATTCGCGTCGGCGACCAGACCGTCACCGCCGCAGACCCACTACCGGATGACCTCGCTGCGGCACTCAGCGCGATCCGAAGTGCGCACTAAATTGATAAAAGTCAGGTTGACGGGCATCGCGACCCTCCGTGAGAGTCGAACCGACGAGAGGACGATCTGACCTGAGTTGGACCTCCTGAGCCGGCTTTCGGGGTCCGGCTGGGGATCGGTGCAGGTCAGCGCTGTTCGGGCGGTCGATTTCAGGCACTAAATTCTCGGGTATGTTCGGTGAGTGCCGCCGTATGTTCGCAAAGTGAAGACCGCGTCTGGCGCCACCGCGGTCCAGATCGCCCAGACCGTGCACGGCCGCCGCAAGATTCTCGAGCACATCGGTTCCGCGCATGAAGAAGCCGAGCTGGCGGCGCTGATCGCTACCGCGAAGAACAAGATCAGTGCAGGTCAAGAAGAGATCGATCTGGGATTCGGGCAGTCGGCGGCTGGTGGCACCGACGCTGTCATCGCCGCGCACCGCAGTGAACTGCTCTGGAATGTGCTCACCGACGCTTACGAGAGGCTCGGTTTCGGTCAGATCGGTGACGACACATTCCGCACCCTGGTCGCCGCGCGGCTGGTGGAACCGACGAGCAAACTCGACACGATCAGGGTCGTGGCCGAGCTGGGTGTGGCGGCCCCGCACTTGTCGAGCATCAAACGCGCGCTGGCCCGCTGCGTGGAACGTGACTACCGCTCCCAGATCGCTACGGCCTGCTGGGCACACGTGACCGCCGACGGCGGCCCGGGAGCCGCGGTCGTCCTCTACGACCTGACCACTTTGTACTTCGAGGCCGAGTACGAAGACCGTCTCCGCAAAGTCGGCATGAGCAAGGAACGCCGGGTCGATCCGCAGATCACCGTCGGCCTGCTCGTGGCCCGCGACGGATTCCCGCTCGACGTGCACGTTTTCGAAGGCAACAAAGCAGAGACCACCACCCTGATTCCCGTCGTGACCGGATTCCAGACACGACACAGCATCAAGGACATGGTGGTTGTCGCCGATGCCGGCATGCTGTCGGCGGCCAACCTCAACGCCCTCGAGGACGCCGGCCTGAAGTTCATCGTGGCTTCCCGTACCTCC
>NZ_JBAQWU010000382.1:0-3061 GCF_049299075.1 Gordonia sp. (in: high G+C Gram-positive bacteria) | reverse complement strand
CATCAAGTCGACGGCTAGCTCGGCGCGCTCAGCTTTCGGCAGGGCCTGGACGATCGTCACCAGCGGTTTCGGTCGCGCCACGAACTCCACGCGACCGGCCCGGACGGCCAGCCGGTCCTTGCCGGACACCTCGGTGACGACGGCCTCGGCCCGGGTACCCCGCCCATCGCCCAGGATCACCGGTTCGCCCGCCTTCAGACGGGTCACCGTGACGGCGTGACGGCCCTCCGGACCGGTCACCAACGCACTCGCTCCGGCGCGCGGGACCTCGTCGACCCAGAAGACCGGCGGCGTCATCGACCGGCGAAGACATTGCGCAATCGCGAGAAGACGCCGCCGGAGGCGCCCTTCGAGGCGGCCGTCACCAACTCGACGTCGTCGGTGGTGGTCTCCTTCAATTGGCGCAGCAGATCAGCGGTAGCCGAGTCGACCTTGGTCGGTACGACTACTTCCAGGTGCGCATGCAAATGCCCGCGCAGGCCGGTGTTCAGGTGCGGAATGCCTTTGCCCTTGACCGTGACGACCGCACCCGGCTGCGTGCCGGGGTCGATGTGGACGGTCGCGGTGCTGCCCAGCACGCTGGGCACCTCGATCTGCGCACCGAGGGCGGCGTCGGCGATCGGCACCCGAACGGTGCAGTGCAGGTCATCCTTGTCGCGAACGAAGACATCGTCGGACTTCTCGCGGATTTCGACGAAAAGATCGCCGGCTGGACCGCCGCCCGGACCCACTTCACCCTGCCCGGCTAAACGCACGTTCATGCCGTTCTCGACACCTGCCGGGATCTGGACGGTCAGGGTGCGCTGCGCGCGGACCCGGCCGTCGCCGCCACAGCTGAGGCACGGATCGGGGATCACTTCGCCAGCACCGCGGCATTCCGGACATTCACGGACCGACATCACGTTGCCGAGGATCGACCGCTGCACCGACTGGATCTCGCCGTGCCCCTTACAGGTCTGACAGGTGACCGGCCGCGACTCGTCGCGGGTGCCCGCGCCATGGCAGGTCTCGCAGAGCACCGCCGTGTTGATGGGGATCTCGCGTTCGGTGCCGGCGGCGATCTCCTCCAGATCGAGCGTCACCTTCGCGTAGCCGCGCTCGCCCGGCCGCACCCGCCCGCGCGGTCCGCGGCCACCGAAGCCGCCGCCCCCACCACCGAAAATGGTGCTGAAGATGTCACCCAGGCCGCCGAAGTCGCCACTGAATCCACCCCCCATACCGCTCGGACCGGCCAGCGGATCACCGCCAGCGTCGACGATGCGACGCTTCTCCGGATCGGAGAGCACGCCGTAGGCGGTGGTGATCTCTTTGAACCGCTCTTCTTCGCTCGGATTGACATCCGGGTGCAACTCACGAGCCAGCCGACGATACGACCGTTTGATCTCCTGCTCGGTTGCACCCCGGGACAGGCCGAGGATTCCGTAGTAGTCACGCGCCACGCGAAAGACTTCCTTTGCTCAACTTCTCAACTGCGGTCGGCGAGCACTTCGCCGACGTATCGGGCTACGGCAGCCACCGCCGCCATGGTCCCCGGGTAGTCCATCCGGGTCGGTCCCACCACGCCGACGCCACCGAATACATTGCCCGAAGCACCGTACCCGGTGGAGACCACCGACGTGCTACGCAGGTTCTCCACCAGCGTCTCCTCGCCAATCTGCACGGTGACGTGACTGTTCTTGCGGGCATGGGAGAGTAACCGCAGGATCACAACCTGTTCTTCCAACGCCTCAAGCACCGAGTCCATTCCGCCGGTCGCCGGCGCAAAGTCCCCGGCGCTGCGTGCCAGGTTCGACGTCCCGCCCAACACCAGTCGATCTTCGGGGCGCTCCACCAGGGTTTCGATCAGCACGGTCGCGATCTCCAGAATGGGACGCGCCAATTCCGGCGGCGCGGTGTCGGTGAGCATGGCCACCGCCGCGGTCGCCTCGTTCAGCCTCTTACCGTCCAGCGCGGTGCCGAACAGATGGCGCACCTGGGCGAGCACGCCGTCGTCGAGCGGCTCGGTGAGCGTCATCATCCGCTGCTCCACCCGGCCGGTATCGGTGATGACCACCAGCAGCAGACGCTGCGGGCCGAGCGCGACCACTTCCAGGTGGCGCACGCGCGCCGACGAGAGCACCGGATACTGGATCACCGCGACCTGATTGGTCAGCTCGGCGAGCAGTCGGACACTGCGACGCAGCACGTCGTCGAGGTCGACGGCGGTATCGAGGAAGTTCAGGATGGCTCGTCGTTCCGACGGCGACAGCGGCTTGACCTCATTGATGCGGTCGACAAAGACTCGATAGCCCTTGTCCGTGGGCACCCGGCCGGAACTGGTGTGCGGCTGCACGATCAAACCTTCGGCCTCGAGCACCGCCATATCGCTGCGGACCGTGGCGCTGGAGACCCCGAGCCGATGGCGATCGACCAGCGCTTTAGACGCGATCGGCTCATGTGTTGCGACAAAATCGGTGACGATGGCACGCAGAATCTCGAAACGCCGATCATCGGTGGTCGACACTTGGGCACCTCCCTCACACAATGTGCTTACAGTGGTCGTACTGACGGCCGGTGTGCAGTGCGAATCGCCGGACTCGTAGTAATTCTAGTGAATGGACCGGAAGGACCGACACCGCATGATCTTCAAGGGCGTCCAGGAGGGTCGGCCATATCCTGCTCTGGGTCTGACGCCCCGGGAATGGGCGCAGATCCCGCCGCGGCAGTTCCGGCTGGACCAGCTCAACACGGTGACGACAGTGCTTGCGCTCGACAAGCTGCTGTCGGAGGATTCCACCTTCTACGGCGACCTGTTCGCGCATGTCGTGCACTATCAAGGAGAACTCTATCTGGAGGACGGGCTGCACCGCGCCGTCCGTTCAGCGCTGCGGAACCGCACCATCGTGCACGCCCGGCTGCTCGACCTCGACGAGGTGATCGGCAGCGGCGGCGCCATCCCGGTCGCCACCAGCGACGCAGTCGGCACCGCCAATTCCTTCGCGATCCCGATGGGCGCCACCGACCAGTTGCCGCCTACCTCGGCGCGCCCGGCCAACCCGCGCCGCGCCCGACCCTCCCGCGG
>NZ_JBAQWU010000381.1:0-5836 GCF_049299075.1 Gordonia sp. (in: high G+C Gram-positive bacteria) | reverse complement strand
AGTTCGGCGCGCCAGCGGGCGAGGACATCAGCAGCTGCGTCGGGTGCAGTGAAGAGATGTCGCACCCGCGCCTCTCCAGCGATCATTTGCACGCCAGCGGTTAGGGCGGGAGTGGCGTCGAGATCGTGGCGGTGCCCGGCGTGCAGCATTCCGTGGTCGCCGGTCACCAGCAGCGTCGCCCCCGGTGGCAGCGCTTCGCACAGCGAGTGGACGAGGTTGTCCACAGTTCGCAGTACCGTACGCCATTGCGGTGAACCCGGTCCGTGGCCGTGCCCGGCCGCGTCGAGTTGCGGGATGTAGCCGTAGACCAGCCGTGGGCCGCGATCGCCCTCGGCCAGGATCTGTTGGATTTCGGCGAGGACCTCGTCCGGACGGGCGGCGGCGCGGTGATCCACCGGGCTGCCATAGACGACGCGAGTCAGTGGGGTGTTCCGATAGACGCCCGGGCCGACGCAGATCACGTCCACTCCCGCGCGCGTCATCTCGTCGAACATGCTCGGCATGGGCTGGACGCCGGTCGGCGGGAACAGTCCGCTGCCGTCGACGCCGCGCGCCGAGTCCAGACTCCACCCGAGCGTGTATAGCGTGTGGCCGGGATCGAGATCTCGCGGGGCGAGGCTGTAGCCGAGCACACCGTGCTCGCCGGAGCACAGGCCGGTGCCCAGGCTGGTCAGGCTGGTCGCCGTCGTCGACGGGAAACCCGCCCGCATGGCGCCGGTCCGGTGGGCAGCCAGGGTCGGTGCCGCGTCTGAGTGTTCGTGCAGGAGCACGTCGCCCAATCCGTCGACCAGAAGCAGCACGACGGTGTGGCTGCGCCCGATGGCGAGCCGCTGGCCCTCGCCGTAACCGAGGGCGGTAGTCGCCGCGGGCAGGGCGTCGGCGAGAGTGGGGCCGGTCCACATGTCGGGGGTGATGTCGTCGAGGGGACCCATGCATTTGACCGTACGGATTGCGACACTTCGGTGTTTGGGGTTTCCTCGCCGCCGCGGATGTGACATAGTTCTTGGTGGGCGACAGCTCTGTCGCTCGGAAATCTGAAGAAGGCAGTAAAAGAGCATGGCACAAGGAACCGTCAAGTGGTTCAATGGCGAAAAGGGCTTCGGCTTCATCGCTCCCGACGGTGGTAGCGAAGATGTCTTCGTCCACTTCAGCGCGATCTCGGGTAACGGCTACCGTAACCTCGAAGAAGCGCAGCGCGTCGAATTCGACATCGAGCAGGGCCCGAAGGGTCCGCAGGCGACTAACGTCGTCGCGGTCTAATCTCAGACCTCAACGAGCGCCCCGGTTCAGTAGAACCGGGGCGCTCGTCTGTGTCTGGAGTCGCGGTGATCGGGGCCGATCAGGCGCCGATAGCCGGGCCGATTACCCGCCAGCTGTCGCGTAGTTGATTCTCGAAGAGCATCCAGGTGTGCGCACCGGTGGGGAACTGGTGCAGCGTGTGGCGCACGCCGTGTCCGGCGAGAATGCTTGACATCTGCCGGGTGCAGCCAGCGGCGATGGCCTCGACCTGCGCTGGTCCGGCGAGAAGCGCTGGGCCCGCGTGCGCGCCGTCGGCGGTGCCGGGAACCCCGCTGCCGGACCCGAGGTAGATTGCCTTCCCGGCCAGCCGGGCCGGATGCAGGCTCGGATCATGGTCGGTCCACCCCGGCGATCCGGGTGGACCGAATACGGCGAAGGCATTGGCGCCACCCAGCGCCATTACCGCAGTGATGGAGGCCACTCCGATCGGGGAGCTGACGGCCGGGCAGCCGCTGTAGGAGGCCACCGCCTGGTACCGGTTGCCGCTGCGTCCAGCCAGGTCGAGGGCGGCGGGCGCGGTATGACTGACGCCAGCGATGGCGGCTCGTCCCGTGGTTTGCAGCGGACCCGCGATGGCGCGGGGAAGTTCGGTGCGCAGGTAGCTCTCCCAGGCGCCGACCGAGTAGTATTCGAAGCCGCCGCCCTGTGGTGAGACCACCGTGACACTTTTGCCTGCGAAGAAGCTCCGGTATGCCGTCATACGCAGCCAACTGTCGCCGTCGGAGCCGCCAGACCGGCCGTTGAGCAGGTACAAGACCGGTGCCGGACCACCGCCGCGCGGCCGCAAGACGGTGTTGACAACGGTGCGACCCAGGGCGGGCGAGTACAGGCTCACCTCGGACAACTGGCCGTCGATCTGCTTGATTGTCACCGCTCGCGCGGCGCCGGCCTGCAGGGATGCGGTCGCCGCGATGACGGCAAGGGCCAGCACGGCAACGGTGGCCTGCCGAATCGCTCGGCCAGCTCTGTTGCCAAAGTGGGAGGTGTGGCTATTGGTATGCACCGGGGTCATTGTGCCGTACCGCATCTCTCGTGGCCAGAGCTGCCCGCAGGTTGGAACAGAACCGCGACCATACTGGTAGTTATGGCGGACTCGACTTTTCCGACGGCCACCACGGTGGACGATTTTCACCGCAACCTGGCCGCAGTGACCGCGCGCCTCGAGGGCGCGGCTCGACGGGCCGGTCGCGATCCCGCGCAGATCCGGCTGCTGCCGGTGTCCAAGACGGTGCCCGCCGAACGTGTGCGGCTCGCCCTCGCCGCCGGATGCACCTGGCTGGGTGAGAACAAGGTGCAGGAAGCCAAACGCAAAGCCGCCGAACTCGCCGACACGCCTGCGCGCTGGTCGGTGATCGGGCACCTGCAGACCAACAAAGCCAAGGACGTCGCCGCCTTCGCCGACGAATTTCAGGCACTGGACAATGTCCGGGCAGCGGCCGCGCTGGACCGCAGACTGCAGGAACAAGGCCGCGCGATCGACGTCTTGGTCCAGGTCAACACGTCGGACGAGGACCAAAAGTACGGACTGGAACCCGACCATGTGCTCGGCTTCCTCCGCGAACTGCCGCAGTACTCGAGCCTGCGGGTGCGCGGACTGATGACCTTGGCCGTATGGTCGCGCGATACCGACCACGTCCGTGCATGCTTCCGGCGGCTGCGCGAGGTTCGGGACCGCATCCGCGATGTCGACTCTGACCTGATCGGTCCGGGTGAACTCTCGATGGGTATGTCCGGCGACTATGAGGTGGCCATCGAAGAAGGCTCGACATGCGTGCGAGTCGGGCAGGCGATCTTCGGCGCCCGGGCCACCCCGGACAGCCACTACTGGCCGGAATGAGTGACAGCCTCGGTACGCTCTACCTCGTGGTTGATTTCGCATATGTCATTGCCGGTTCCGAAGCGACCGGTGGCGCCGGCCTCCAAGCCGACCTGAAGACCTTCCAGGAACTGGGGGTCTACGGCGTGGGGACCATCACCTGCATCGTCTCCTTCGATCCGAAGAACAACTGGGGCCATCGCTTTGTCCCAATGGACCCGCAGGTGATCACCGACCAGATCGAGGCCGCCACCGCCGCGCACGACCTCGACGTCGTCAAAATTGGCATGCTGGGCACCCCGGCCACGATCGACGCCGTGGCCGAGGCGCTCGGTCGACAGCAGTGGCGGCACGTGGTGCTTGATCCGGTACTGATCTGCAAGGGGCAGGAACCCGGCGCCGCGCTGGACACCGATACCGCCCTGCGCGAGAAGATCCTGCCGCGCGCGAGCGTCGTGACCCCCAACCTCTTTGAGGCCACCGTGCTTTCCGGGCTGGCCCAGATCACCACCGAGGACGAGCTGATCGAGGCGGCGAAGCGTATTCACGCGCTGGGCCCGGCGTCGGTTGTCGTGAAGGGCGGGGTGGATCTACCCGGCGATGACGCCGTCGACGTGCTGTACGACGGTACCGAGGTTTCGGTGTTCCGGGCCCCGAAGATCGGCCAGGAGCGGGTCTCCGGCGCCGGCTGCACTCTGGCCGCAGCGATCACCGCCGAACTCGCCAAAGGCGCCGACATCGACGATGCGGTGCTTTTTGCCAAGGAATTCGTCACCGCGGGCATCGAGGGCCGGGTCGCGGCCAACACCCCGTTCGACTCTGTGTGGCAAGGTGCCTACGTTGAGCAGTTCGCCGCCGACGAACTCGCCTGATGGCACAGAACCACCCGCGCGGGGTGCGCTGGGCGCGCGGGCTCGGTGATGTCGCCATCCGAGAGTCGGGGATACGGTGGTCGCGTTGCGCCGCTAACGTCACTCGGTCAGCAGCGACAACAGCACCTGAGCCTCGCTGATCTGCGGCTCCTTGGTGGCCGTCAACAGCGTGAGTGGCCCCTGTGCCGCCCGGGACTTCAGGTCGGCGAACGCTGCCGACTGCTCGTCGTCGGTCTCGAGTTCGCGGCGGTACCGCTCGGCGAACTCGTCGAACTTGGCCGGGTCGTGTCCGTACCATTTGCGTAGATCGGTGGACGGCGCCACCGTCTTGCACCACTCGTCGAGGTCGGCGCGGTCTTTGCTGACGCCGCGCGGCCACAGGCGGTCGACCAGGATGCGGGCGCCGTCGGTGGGTGCGGGGTCGTCGTAGATCCGGCGGATCTGGATTTGTACCTCACTCATGTTCGCTCCCGTTGTTGATCGACTGGGCGTGCCGCAGTACCTCGTCCAGCATGGCAGGGGTGAGGCGGCCGGTGAAGGTGTTGTGCTGACTGACGTGGAAGCAGCCGAGGATCGTCAACCGTCGACCAGACCGATGGTGCACGGCCAATTCAGCGGCGTGTGCGAACTTCGGGCGGGGACGCGGTATTTCCCAGCCGCCAGCGCTGAGCACGGTGAATAGCGCCTGCCAGCCGAAGGCGCCGAGGACCACTACCGAACGCAGCGTCGGGGCAAGCAGTTCCAATTCCCGCGCCAGATAGGGGGAGCAGCGGTCCCGTTCGGCCGGGGTGGGCTTGTTCTCCGGGGGAGCACAGTGCACGGGCGACGAGATCCGTGCACCCGTCAGCGTCAGACCGTCGTCGGCGGCCCAAGCTGTCGGCTGGCTGGCCAAGCCGACGCGGTACATTGCGGCGAAGAGGAAATCGCCGCTACGGTCACCGGTGAACATCCGGCCGGTGCGGTTGGCGCCGTGGGCGGCCGGAGCCAAGCCGACGATCAGCATTGCGGCATCCGCCGGTCCGAAGCCTGGCACCGCTTTGCCCCAATACGACTGTTCGGCGAAGGAGGCGCGTTTGATGTGCGCCACCTGCTCGCGCCAGGCCACCAGTCGAGGGCAGGCGAAGCATTCGGTGATCAGCTGGTCGAGGTGCGCCACATCGGGCATCGTCGGTGCGCGATCGGGAGCGGTCTGACCTGCGGAGGCAGCCATAGTTCCACGGTACTCGTGGGTGTGCCGTCAGCCCGCGGTGCGGGCGTGCCAGCGGCCGTCGGTTTTGCTGATCGCGATCGGATAGTCGAAGCATGCGCTGACGTGCTCGGTGGTGAGAACGTCGTCGGCCGGGCCACACTGCAGCAGGCGGCCGCCGCCGATCAGCATGGCGTGCGTGGTGCTGACCGGCAGCTCTTCGAGATGGTGCGTCACCAGCACCGTCGCCAAGTCCGGATGGGTGTGGTGCAGGTCGTCGACGGTATGCAGGAATCGTTCGCGCGCCGCGACGTCGAGCCCGGTGGTCGGCTCGTCGAGCAACAGGAGGTCAGGGTCGGGCAGCAGCGCCCGGGCGATCAGGACGCGGCCGCGCTCACCCTGCGAGAGGTGGGGCCACACGGCGCCGCGGATCGGACCGAGCCCGAACATGTCGATCAGTTCGTCGGCCCGGGCCGCGGTGTCGGCTGTCGGGGTCCAGCGGGGGACGAGGTCGTTGCTTCCGGTGGCTCCGGTCAGGACCACCTCGACGACCGTCAGCGGCGTACGCAGCCGATGCCGCGGATTCACGTGGCCGATCGAGTGTCGGAGCTCCCGTATGTCGACGGTCCCGAGCCGGCGCCCCAGAATTGCGGCGTGCCCCCG
>NZ_JBAQWU010000380.1:0-2433 GCF_049299075.1 Gordonia sp. (in: high G+C Gram-positive bacteria) | reverse complement strand
GTTGATGTGTGTGCAGACCCTGGAGAACCTGCGGCACAGCGGACGGATCAGCGCGGCCGGTCACCTGCTCGGTTCAGCGCTCGCCATCAAACCGATTTTGCACATCTCCGACGGTGTTCTGGCCCTGCAGGAACGCCAGCGCACCATGACTAAAGCCGTCAACCGGATGGTTGCGGCGATGGCCGAGAGTGTTGGCGATGACGAGGTGACCGTCGGCGTACAGCACTGTTACGCGCCGGAATTAGCCGTCGAGGTGCTGAGCAAGATCACCGACCGACTGCCGAACGTCACCTCGTCGCTGGTCGTCGACCTCGGGCCGGTGCTCGGCATTCACGTCGGCAAGGGGGCCGTCGGGATCACGGTCGGGCGCGGACTGCAAACCCTCGACTGACCGCCCGGGCGATAGCGGCAGGTACCCGCCGGTGCGGCCGTAGCAGCTCCATGGAGATGACCGGCTCGATCGCCGACACCGGTGAGGCTCGGTGGCCTCGCACGGTCGGTTTTGCGGCGTTGGTAGTCTCCTGCGGATGGGTGCAAGCAAATCGGAGAATGACGACACCGGCATGTTCATTGTCTGGGGCATCCTGCTGCTCATCGCGTTCTTGGCGGTGGCCTGGCCGTACTTCTTCGGAACCTGGCTTGCGGTGAACATGGGGGCAGAGAATCCTTCAACGGCGCGAACGGCGACCGGTTGGGTATTCGAAACGCTGTGGCTGGTCGGGATAGCTGGGCTTGCTGGCTGGGCATGGATCTCATCGGAGCGCGAGCAGGAGGAGAAGCGGCGCCGTGAACTCGCTGAGCGACAACGCGAGGCGGACTTCGGACCCGAGGGCCTTCGGCTGTTCACACAGGCGGAAGCCGCGATAGCGCGTATTGCCGAATCGGAAGCCGCGCAGTCTGGCTGGCTGGGTAATGCTGCCGAGTTCGACTTCAGCGCAGATCTTGCGGCGATCGCGGACAATCTGCGTCGATCGCAACAGATTCGAAACGTCACTGCGGACGCCGCTTCGATCAAGAGCTTCAACGAGTCGGACACCCAGATGCTTGACGACGCGCAGCGTGCGGCATCAGCGCTGGACGACTCGGTCAAACAGCGCGTCGCGCTCATTGAAGGATGCGCTCACGAGGCCAGCGACATCGATCGCGTGCTCCAGGACGAGCGCGAGGATGTGGAGATGGAAAAGCGACGCGAAGAACTGCGCGATCGCCTCAACCCGATTCTCTACAGCGCGGGTGCGCCACCGACGGAGAACCCGTCGGCGGCGGCCGACGGGGTGACTGCGCGCGTGTCTGCCTTCCACGAACTGAAGGCCCTCATCGGCAGCCACCGGACCGCAGAATGATCGACGGGTAGCTCCAGTCCCGTACGCGCGCGTCGCGGACCCTGCCGGAATCACGGTCGGGCGCGGACTGCAAACCCTCGACTGACCGGCCTGTGGATACCGGGGCGTATCCACAGGCCGGGCGCAGGGGCCCTCGCGCCCGGGGCGAGCACGTCCTAGTTTTCGGTCATGGCCAGGCGAGCATCCACCACCGCACCGAGCAGTCTCGATCGCGTCCTGGGTCGTAGCCCCGGTCGGCCGGATGCGCTCCCGCCATCGGTTGACCGACGGGAAACCGTACCCGACCCTGACGACTGGGGCGCCACCGTTATGCCGTCCTGGCTGGACACGGCCGCGGGCCGCAGTGCATGGGCCGGTCGACGCGGGGTCTCCGGCAACGGCGTTGCGCCCGACACCGACTCCGATTCCGGCACCGATTCGGGCACCGGGTGCGCCGACCGCAGGGCTGCGGTCGACGACGATGAGGTCCAACCGCTGAACTGGGACGAGGTACTCGACGACGAGGACGGGCACCATAGCGACCGGACCGCCGCCGGTGTGGCCGACGACTACGCCGATGACGACTACGCCGATGACGACTACGCCGATCTGGCGGCGGAGCCGAACGATCACGATGACGAGGCCGATGACGATTGGGCTGCGCCGCGACGACGGTTCGCGATGCTGCCGCCCGCGGCGATTGGCCTGATCGGTATCGGGGTGATCGCCTGCGTGATCGCCGGCTTCGCGCTTTTGAGTGGTAGTGAACCAGCGGTGCCGCTGGTCGATCTGCCGGCTTCGGCGGGACCGACTGCTGCGGGGCCGACTGCTGCGGCCGAGTCCGCGGCGGCACCCGCTGCGGCGGCCGAGATCGTGGTGAGCGTGGCGGGTCTGGTGCACAGGCCGGGTCTAGTGACGATGGCGCCGAACTCCCGCGTCGCACAGGCCCTCGACCTGGCCGGTGGTGCCCGACCGAACGCCGACGTATTGAGCCTCAACTTGGCGCAGGTGCTGCGGGACGGCGATCAAGTACTGGTGGGTACCCGGGAGAACGGAGCGAATTCGGTGCGCAGCGCGGTCGTCGCTTCGGGCAGCGCGGGAACGGCAGGCA
>NZ_JBAQWU010000379.1:0-7583 GCF_049299075.1 Gordonia sp. (in: high G+C Gram-positive bacteria) | reverse complement strand
GTCCGGCACCGGCGAGCTGGGCGACGGCGGCGGCGACCGAATCGGCGGCGTAGTTTGGTCCGCCGGTGCCACCGCGCAGAATCACATGGCAATCTTCGTTGCCCGCGGTGCGCACCACGGCGCCCTGGCCGAAGTCGTCGACGCCGAAAAAGGCGTGCCGTCCGGCGGCGGCCTTGGCACCGTCGATCGCCACCTGCACATTGCCGTCGGTGCCGTTCTTGAATCCGATCGGCATCGACAGGCCCGAAGCGAGCTGGCGGTGCACCTGCGATTCGGTGGTGCGGGCGCCGATCGCGCCCCACGCCACCGCATCGGCGATGTACTGCGGGCTGGTGGGCTCCAGGAATTCGCAGCCGACCGGCAGCCCGAGGTCGATCACGTCCAGCAGCAGTTTGCGCGCCAGACGCAGTCCCTTCTCGACGTCACAGGTCTCGTCCATATCGGGGTCGTTGATGAGTCCCTTCCAGCCGATTGTGGTGCGCGGCTTCTCGAAGTAGACGCGCATGACGATCTTGAGGCTGTCGGCGTATTCGGCGGCCAGCGGCGCGAGGCGGCGGGCGTAGTCGAGGGCGGCCACGGGGTCGTGCACTGAGCACGGTCCGACGACGACGATCAACCGGTCATCGCGCCCGGCCAGGATCGCCGCGATCTCTTCCCGGTCGCGGGCGACGATCTCGGCACGCCGGGCGGTCAGCGGCAGTTCGCTGCGCAGGCTGTCCGGCGACGGAATCGGCGTGAACGCGGTGACGCGCCGGTCGGAGGTCTGGGGTTGGTCGGTGACGGTCATGGTGGCGGCCTTTCGGATGTCAGCGGTATCGGCCGGAGTTCCCGAGTGCTGGCAGCGGTAGTGCGCGATGTTCGGCACCCGGAAACGACAAAAGCAGCGACCTGACGGTCACTGCTCGGCTCCGGGTGTGCGGTTTCGCAACGTGCGCGATCAGCGCGGCATCGCAGGCTCTCCCGGAGCCTGGATAAAACGCCAATAGGCGCGCGCTGTGGTGATCACGACACCGAGGCTAGCACAGGAATTATTCGGACTTCGGTCCAGTTGTTCTGGTCATGCCCACTCTGATGATCATTTCCGGAAGTGTCCGCACCGGCCGTATCTCGCTGCCCATCGCGCAGTGGGTCCGCCGAGACGCCGAAGCCGACGGTCGTTTCGACGTCGACTTCGTTGACCTGGCCGAGCTCGCGCTTCCGATGATGGACGAGCCCAACCATCCGCGTCTGCGCCAGTACACGCAGCCACTGACCCGCGAGTGGAGCAGTCGGGTGGCGAACACCGACGCCTTCCTCTTCGCGTTCCCGGAATACAATTACAGCTACTCCCCGGCCATCAAGAACGCCCTCGACTACCTGTCCGCCGAGTGGAACCGTAAGCCGGTCGGCTTCATCAACTGGGGCGGCAACTCCGCAGGCACACGCGCCCAGGTCGCCCTGCGCCCAGTCGTCACCGCCCTGGGCATGGTGAGCACCCGCGGCAGCGTGGAGATCAACTTTCCGCAACAGCAGCTCGACGACAGCGGCGCCTTTTTGCCCAACGAGCAGCAGTCGACGGTCCTCGCCTCGCAGCTCGACGAGCTGGCTGCGCTCGATGAGGCGCTACGTCCGCTGCGCTGATCAGTCAAAGGCGAGGGCGTCAGCTGTGGTGACCGGCAGTCCACAGACGTTGCCGCGGCACACGTAGGCCGCGTCCGCAGCGTCGACCGGGCCACGACCGGTCAAGAGCGGCAACGTGTCTCGTGATCCAGCAACGACGACGGTGCCGCCAGGGGCGCGTCCTCGCACCTGAGCGGCGAGAGCGCCGCCGCTGCCGGGCGCCTGCGCAACACCGACCTGCAGCGGACCGGCGACCCGCGCCAAAGCAACGGTGATCCAGTGCCCGGCCGACCGCGGCATCTTCTGCAGGATCAAGCCCGCTCGCGCCAAGGTCTGGTCCGCTAGTTCGGCGTAGCGCCCCGAATGTTCTTCCGGCGCAAGACCTATCGCGGTGAGCAAAGCCTCGGCCATGAGCGACGCACCGGCCGGGGTTGCGCCGTCGACCGGGTCTCGCGGACGGGTGATCAGTGACCCGGCCGGCGCGTCGAACCACGCTCCGGGCGCTTCCGGATCGGCAAACTGCGCGATGGCGCGGTCCAGGATAGTCAGCGCTTCATCACGCCAGCGCGGCGCTCCGGTGACTTGGTGGAGAGAGAGCAGCGCGGTCACGAAAGCGGCGTGATCATCAAGTGCCGCAAGGGGTTCGCCTACCGTGCCACGCAGTGAGACCCGGCGCAGCTCCCCCTCGACGGGTGAGCGAGCGAAGCGAGTCGAAACTACCCCGTCCACGAGGTGTATCCGCAACAAGGCCTCGGCAGTCTCGGCGGCGCGGGCAACCCACGCCGGGCGGCCGAGTGCGATGCCAGCCTCGACCAGTGCAGTGATCGTCAGCGCATTCCAGACCACCACCACTTTATCGTCGCGGGCGGGCTGCGGACGCTTGGCGCGGGCGGCGAGCAGTCGGGCGCGGATCGCAGCGAACCGTTCGACGTCGTCGGGGTCGTTCAACAACTGCAGCGTCGAGGTGCCGTTCTCAAAAGTGCCCGTGTCGGTGACGGTGAAAAGCGTTGCCGCCCAACGCCCGTCGTCGTCGCCGAGGGCCTCCCGTAGCTGCGCCGGCGTCCAAACGTAGGTGAGCCCCTCGACGCCATCGGTGTCGGCGTCGAGCGAGGACGCATAGCCGTGGCCCGTCCAGAGTGCCTCATCAAGAAAAGCGACCATCTCTTCGGTGATCCGAGTGGCGAGTTCCCCTTCGCCCCTTGAGCCCGTCGAAAGGCGCCGCGCGAGGTGCGCGTAGGTGCGCAATAGCAGCGCATTGTCGTAGAGCATTTTCTCGAAGTGCGGCACCACCCAGTCGGCGTCCACGGCGTAGCGGGCGAAGCCCCCGGCGAGTTGGTCGTAGATCCCGCCGCGGGCCATCGCCGAGCAGGCGCGCTCGGCCACACCCAGCGCGTTCGCGTTGACACCGAACTCGTCGGCCCGAATGAGCGCTTCAAGTTGCGCTGCCGGCGGAAATTTGGGGGCGCCACCGAACCCGCCGGCGCGCCGATCCTCATCGGCACAGAGGGCACCGACGGCCGCGGCCAACAGTTCCGAGTCGATCACCGGTCCGGCGGGGATGGCGCCAGTGTTGGCGCGGAGGTGTTCGGTGATGCTGCCGGAAGCTTCGAATACTTCGTCGCGGCGGTGGCGCCAGGTGTCACCGATGGCGTCGAGTAGTTGACCGAAGCCGGGCATGCCGCCGCGCGGCGTCGGCGGAAAGTAGGTGCCGCAGTAGAACGGCTCCCCGTCGGGAGTGAGGAAGCAGGTCATCGGCCAGCCGCCCTGGCCGGTCATCGCGACGGTCGCGGCCATGTAGACGGCGTCAATATCGGGACGTTCTTCACGGTCCACCTTGATACACACGAAGCCGTCGTTCATCTGCGCCGCGAGCTGCGGATCCTCGAACGATTCGTGCGCCATCACGTGACACCAGTGGCATGCGGCGTAGCCGACCGAGAGGAGCACCGGCACGTCGCGTTCGCGCGCTTGGGCAAAAGCCTCGTCGGACCACTCCATCCAATGGACCGGATTGTCCGCATGCTGACGAAGATACGGACTTGCCGACCGACCGAGCCTGTTCATCACACCATCATCCCTGATCGAAGAGTTATCCACAGATCGTCATACGGCCTTCTTTCCGGGACTAGCGATCGGCACAGTTGGTGTCATGACAACAAGCAAGCAGGGCCTCGACATGCAACGACCACTCGCCACCGACAACGACCTACAAGAGATGCTGCTCGGTCTGCTTAAGGAGGCCAATCAGCGGCAACTCTGGTTGATCCTGCTCGACGGCGAGCAGCGGCTCACCGGCCCACTCATGCCGATCGAGGACCTTCCGCGCTATCCGGACCACGCTGCCCCGATCCTGTGCGAACGGTTCGCGGAGATCGCCGCCTTGGTCGGCGCCGCCTCAATCGTGCTGGTGTGGGAGCGGCCGGGTCCCGATCGGGCGTTCGCCGACGACCTCGCCTGGGCGCGTGCCACCAACGAAGGGGCGGGCCGCCACAAGTTGGCGATCCGGGCGCAGTTCATCCTGCACGACCACGGCATTCGTCGACTGACCCCCGACGATCTCGTCTGATCGCCGGAGCCGCGATGCTGTTAGCGGCCCGCGCCTGACTCGTCAGCGGGCTGGTTCACCGGTTCCTCGACAGTCTCGTCAGGTTCCACGACGTCCGTCTGGACCACGTCGGTGCCCTCGTCGAAGGCCTGATCGGGTTCGGGATGGTCGACGTCAAAGGTCTCCGGCAACTTGCGGAGCTGCTTGTTCATCGAGCGGATCAGCAAGAACGTCGAGACCAGCAGCAGCACGATCACGAGCAGTCCGATCGGCGAGGACTTACCGAATTCGGGACCCTTCGGCGGCGGATCGGCCGCGAGCAGGAAGGCCGCCTCGTTAGCCAGACTCAGCACAGTGGTCACGTCTCCTCAATTCCGGCAAAGAGGTCGTTTTCGGGGATGGCGGTCTGCACACGCGTCTGTGCCAATTCGAACTCCTCAGTGGGCCACAGGCGCTGCTGCCACTCGAGCGGCACCGCGAAGAAGAACCCGTTGGGATCAATCTGCGTCGCGTGGGCGCGGAGGGCGTCGTCGCGCTGCGGAAAGTACTCGCCACAGGTCACCTGGGTGGTCACGCGGGCCATGATGTCGCCTTGCTCACGTTTCCACTTGGCGAGCCAGTCGCGGAACGGATTCTCCATGCCGGCCTTCTCCAGCTCTTCAGAGAAAGCGTAAATGCGGTCACGGATGAAGCCGTGCGTGTAATACAGCTTCAGCGGCGCCCACGGCTCCCCGGCCTCGGGGAAGGCCGCCGGATCACCGGCCGCGTCGAACGCTGCCACGGACACCTGGTGGCACATGATGTGGTCCGGATGCGGGTAGCCGCCGTTCTCGTCGTACGTGATCATCACATGCGGCTTGAAGTCGCGGACTACCTCGACCAACTTGGCGGTGGCCTCTTCCAGGGGAACCAGAGCGAAGCAGCCTTCCGGCAGCGGCGGCAGCGGATCCCCTTGCGGGAGACCGGAATCGGCGAACCCGAGCCACGTCTGCCGCACACCAAGCGCCTCGGCGGCAGCAGCCATTTCGGCCTTCCGGACTTCCGGCAGGTTCTCGAGAATGCCCGGCCGGTCCATCGCGGGATTGAGAATGTCACCACGTTCGCCACCGGTCAGCGTGACGACCAGGACGTCATGCCCGGCCGCCGCGTATTTGGCCAATGTGGCGGCCGCCTTGCTGGACTCATCATCGGGATGTGCATGCACAGCCATGAGTCGCAGGCGCCCCGTGCTCTCAGTCACGCTTCCTCACCTTCGCTCGGTACTGCCCTCCATGGTAGGTATTGACGCGTGAGCAAGTCAGATCGGGTAGCCGACCAGCCGAAACCGCCCAGCGGACCACGAGCGACGTACCCGACCGAGCAATCGCCGCAGAGTCGTCGTCGCTGGTTCATCATCTGTTCGGTGGGGGTGGTGGTGCTGGGCCTGGTGATCGCCTACCTCGGATGGAAGCAGTTCGCCGACCCCGAGATCTCCGGATCGGCGACCGGGCACGAGGTGCTCAGCTCCAATTCCATTGCCGTGCAATACACCGTGAACCGGCAGAATCCGGACGAGGCTGTTTCCTGCGTGGTGCGGGGTCGCGCGCAGGACGGCGCCGAGGTCGGCCGCCGCGAAGTCCTGATCCCGGCGAGCGACCAGGTTCAGGTCGGTGCGCGCACTGTCGTGCAGACTTCCCGTCCCGCCGTGATCGGCGAACTCTTCGGCTGCACCGCCGCGGTGCCGTCATACCTGCAACCAGAAAACTGAGGATCTGACCATGAACGACGACGAACTCGCCCACTCTGGACAGCCGGACGCCTCGCGTCCGGCGGACTCGCCCCGGCCCGCCCGGGTGAATAAGGCGGTGTTCGCGACGGTGTCGTCGCCCTACTATCCGGTGTTGATGGCCGCTTTCGTCGGCATCATGCTGATCAGCAATATCGCCGCCACCAAAGGCGTGGGCCTCTTCGGCGGCACCCTGGTGACCGACGGCGCATTCTTCCTCTTTCCCCTCAGCTACGTGATCGGTGATGTGATCAGCGAGGTGTACGGCTTCAAAGCGATGCGGCGCACCATTTGGACGGGTTTCGCCATCCTCCTGTTGGCCTCGCTCGCACTCACCGCGACCATCGCGCTGCCACCGCTCGACGGTTATGAGAACCAGGCGGCACTCGAAGCCGTCGCCGGCGCGGTGCCGCAGTTGGTGGCCGCAAGTCTGGCGGGTTACCTGATCGGCGAGTTCACCAACTCGTGGGTGCTGGTGCGAATGAAGGAACGCACCGGTGAACGCCAGCTCTGGGCGCGACTGCTCACCTCCACTGTCGTCGGCGAATTCTTTGACACCGTCGTCTTCTGCGCCATCGCCGCCCCGGTGATCGGCGTGCAGACGTGGGGCCAGTTCGTCTCGTTCGTGGTGATCGGCTTCCTGTGGAAGACCGCCGTGGAGATCGTCGTTATGCCCGGAACTTACGCGGTGGTCAGGTACCTCAAACGGCAGGAACCGTCGTACGGAAAGGCCGTGGTCGACGTCTGAGGTCCGTGTGCGGTAAGCCACACTCCGGGCTGGTATGATGGTGCAGTACACGGCCCCGCGAGGGGTCGTGTTTGCTGCATTAGCGGCCACGTAATCAATGCGCGCAGTCCAATGGCGGACAGCAAAGGAGTTTCATGATGACCGACGCCGATGTGACCTGGTTGACGGCCGAGTCTAAGCAGCGCTTGCAGGATGAACTCGATGCGTTGGTCGCGAACCGCGGGGAGATGGCCGCCGAGATCAATGAGCGCCGCGAAGAGGGCGACCTCAAGGAGAACGGCGGCTACCACGCGGCCCGCGAGGAGCAGGGTCAGAAAGAAGCCCGCATCCGCCAGCTGCAGGCCCTGCTGAAGAACGCCAAAGTCGGCGAGGCCCCGACCCAGTCGGGTGTGGCACTGCCCGGCACCGTCGTCACCATCTACATCGGCGACGACAAGAAGAACACCACCACCTTCCTCATCGCCACCCGCGAAGAGAGTGTCGCCACCGACCTGGACGTCTTCTCGCCGAGTTCCCCGATCGGCTCGGCGATCCTCGATGCGAAGGTCGGCGAGAGCCGTACCTACCGCGTGCCGAGCGGCGCGGAACTGACCGTCACCCTGGTCAGCGCGGAGCCATACCAGTACTGACACTCGCTGGTCGAAACGACAGCCGGGTCGCAGTTCATCTGCGACCCGGCTGTCGGCATCGCAGACCTCCAGACAGCCCGAATGGCCCGGCCGCGGTCCCTTCCCGGTCGGCGTGGGTGCGCGGTCAGGCTGCCGGTCCGTGATCGATGGTGCCGTGTGGGCGGTTGGTCGGCGGGTCGGTGTCGGAGACTTCGCCCATCCGGGTGGTCAGGCCGGCGGCGTGGTGGCCGGTGGCGAGTTTGTCCGGGTGGAAGATCGGGTTGACCAGCCACGGCCCGCTCCGCCCGACCGGCCGCC
>NZ_JBAQWU010000378.1:0-7914 GCF_049299075.1 Gordonia sp. (in: high G+C Gram-positive bacteria) | reverse complement strand
GCGCTGCACAGCGGGGCGCGGCTGGCGCTGGCCAACAAGGAGTCACTGGTCGCCGGTGGTGCGCTGGTGCTCGACGCGGCCGCGCCCGGACAGATCGTGCCGGTCGATTCGGAGCACTCGGCCATCGCCCAGTGTCTGCGCGGCGGCCGCGCCGACGAGGTGGACCGGCTGGTGCTCACCGCGTCCGGCGGTCCATTCCGCGGCTGGACCGCCGAACAGGTCCGCGACGTCACACCCGAGCAGGCTGGCAAACATCCGACCTGGTCGATGGGCCCGATGATCACCCTGAACTCGGCCACGCTGGTGAACAAGGCGCTTGAGGTGATCGAGGCGCACTTGCTGTTCGGCGTTCCCTACGACCGCATCGACGTGACCGTGCACCCGCAGTCGATCGTGCACTCGATGGTCACTTTCGTCGACGGCGCGACCATCGCGAAGGCGTCGCCACCGTCGATGAAGCTGCCGATCGCCCTCGCGCTGGGCTGGCCCGACCGCGTGCCGGGTTCGTCGTCGTCGTGCGACTTCTCGACCGCCTCGCAATGGACTTTCGAACCGGTCGACGAGGACGTCTTCCCCGCCATTCGGGTCGCCCGACAGGCGGGGGAGACCGGCGGTTGCCTGACCGCGATCTACAACGCCGCCAACGAGGTCGCCGCCGCAGGCTTCTTCGCCGGGGCGGTGAAGTTCCCCGGGATCGTGGCGATCATCGCCGAGGTACTCGCGCAGGCGGATCAATGGACCGCGCCGCCCGGTACTGTGGAGGAAGTATTAGCCGCCGATCGGTGGGCGCGCGAACGCGCCGCTGCACTGGTCGCGGCCCGTCAGCCCTGATCACATCACAGTAAGGCAGGACCGGAGAAGGTGAGTTTCGCTCTCGGTGTAGTGCTGTTCGCGCTCGCCCTGCTGATCTCGATCGCATGGCATGAGCTCGGTCATATGTGGGCGGCGCAGGCCACCGGCATGAAGGTGCGCCGGTTCTTCGTGGGGTTCGGCCCGCGGGTGTGGTCAGTCCGGCGCGGCGAGACCGAGTACGGAATCAAAGCCGTTCCGCTCGGTGGTTTTTGCGACATCGCCGGCATGACCCCGTACGACGAGCTGGCGCCGGAAGACGCCGATCGCGCGTTCTACAAGCAGAAAACGTGGAAGCGCCTCGTCGTGCTGCTGGCCGGTCCGGCGCAGAACTTCATCCTCGGCTTCGTCCTGGTGATTATTCTCGGGCTGAGCTGGGGCCTACCGATCCTCGGCGACAAGCCCGTGTATGCCTCCACCGTCGGCTGCGTCGCGGCCACCACCGATGCGCAGGGCGCACCGGTCGAATGCGCCGGGCCCGGACCGGCGAACGCTGCCGGTCTGCGCACCGGTGACCGGATTCTGGCGGTCGACGGGCAGTCCGTCGCCGATAACTCCGACTTGGTCGGCCGCGTGCAGGCGGCCACCGGCGAGGTGACGCTGACCGTCGACCGCGACGGCGGGCAGCAGACCCTGGTGGTGCCGGTGACCCAGGTCCAGCGCATGGTGAAAAATCCGGACGGCACGCTGAGCTCGAAAGAGGTCGGCGCCATTGGCGTCGGTCTGCGAGTCGACTACATCAACCATTACGACCTCGCGACAGTGTGGGGCGGTGCGGTCTCCTTTACCGGCTCGATGTTCGTCGAGACCGGCAAAGCACTCGTCGCGTTGCCGTCGAAGATCGGCAAGCTGTGGACCGCCGTGACCGGCGGACCCCGCGACATCGACACCCCGGTGAGTGTCTACGGCGCTTCGGTGGCTGGCGGGCAGGCCGTTGACCGCGGCTACTGGGATGTCTTTTTCCTGCTGCTGATCAGTGTGAATTTCTTCTTGGGCTTGTTTAATCTGGTGCCGTTGCTGCCACTTGACGGTGGACACATGGCGATCGCGCTGTACGAAAAGCTGCGCAACTCGGTGCGCCGGGCATTCGGCCGTACCGCGGCCGGACCGGTCGACTACTACAGGCTGATGCCGTTGACCTATGCGGTGGTGGCGGTGATGGGTGCCTTTATGGTGCTCACCCTGACTGCGGACATCATCAATCCGATACAGATATTCTGACCGTGAGGAGCACGACATGACCGATCCGATCGGCCTCGGAATCCCGACCCCGCCGCCGGTGCTTGCGCCGCGCCGCAAAACCCGCCAACTGATGGTGGGCAAGGTCGGGGTGGGCAGTGACTTCCCGATCTCGGTGCAGTCGATGTGCACCACCAAGACGCATGACGTCAACGCCACGCTGCAGCAGATCGCGCAGCTGACCGCGTCGGGCTGCGATATGGTGCGCGTCGCCTGCCCCCGTCAAGAAGACGCCGACGCCTTAGCCGAGATTGCCCAGCACTCGCAGATCCCGGTGATCGCCGACATCCACTTCCAACCGAAGTACATCTTCGCGGCCATCGACGCCGGCTGCGCGGCGGTACGTGTCAATCCGGGCAACATCAAGGAATTCGACGGTCGCGTCAAAGAGGTCGCCAAGGCGGCCGGTGCCGCCGGTACCCCGATCCGCATCGGCGTCAACGCTGGCTCGCTCGATCCGCGGCTGCTCGCCAAGTACGGCAAGGCAACCCCCGAGGCGCTGGTGGAGTCCGCGCTCTGGGAGGCGAGCCTCTTTGAGGAGCACGGCTTCGGCGATATCAAGATCTCGGTCAAGCACAACGATCCGGTCATCATGGTCGAGGCATACCGCCAACTGGCCGCTCAGTGCGACTATCCGCTGCACTTGGGTGTGACCGAGGCCGGGCCGTCGTTCCAGGGCACCATCAAATCGGCGGTCGCCTTCGGTGCGCTGCTGGCCGAGGGGATCGGCGACACCATCCGAGTTTCGCTGTCCGCGCCGCCGGCCGAGGAGATTAAGGTCGGCGATGCAATTCTGCAGTCGCTGAACCTGCGGCCACGGAAGCTGGAGATCGTCTCTTGCCCGTCGTGCGGTCGCGCGCAGGTGGACGTGTACAAGCTGGCCAACGAAGTGTCTGCCGGGTTGGAGGGACTGGAAGTGCCGCTGCGCGTGGCCGTGATGGGTTGCGTCGTGAACGGTCCGGGCGAGGCCCGCGAGGCTGATCTCGGCGTGGCATCCGGAAACGGAAAAGGGCAGATCTTTGTCAAGGGCGAGGTGATCAAAACCGTGCCCGAGGCGCTAATCGTCGAGACGCTAATCGAAGAAGCGATGCGCATCGCCGAGGAAACGGGGGACACTGGAAACGGCACCCCGGTGGTGACCGTCAGCTAACCGTGCAAGGAGGCGATCATGCTGGACCTGCTGCGTGATCGGCCGCTGGGCTCCCGGGATTCGGCGGCCGTGGCGCGGGCGCTGGACGCCCATCCGGTGCCGTCGTGCATGGTGGCCGCGCGAGTGGAGGCCTACGGGCTCGCCCCGCGGTTTCTGGGCGGGGAACTGTGGACCGCTTCGGCGCCGGAGAGTTCCCTCTGCTTCTCCGGCGCCAATCTGATGCCGCTGTCCGGGGATTCGGGGAGCCTGGATCTTTTCGCCGCGCGCGCCCTGCGCGCCCCGCGTGGGTGCACGTCGGTCGTCGGCCCGGCCGATCTTGCCCTGGGATTGTGGGACCGGGTTTGTGGTGAGTGGGGTACCCCGCGCGAGATCCGTGACTGTCAGCCGCTGCTCGCCGTCGACGGCTATCCCGCGGCGACCATCGACCGGCAGGTTCGGCTGGTGACGAGCGCCGACCTCGACGTATACTTCCCGGCCGCGGTGGAGATGTTCATCGGTGAGATCGGGGTGGACCCGCGCGGAGTCGACGACGGCCGTTCGTATCGGCGGCGACTGGCCGCACTGATCTCCGCCCGCCGGGTTTTCGCTAGATTCGATGGCCCGCGTGTGGTCTTCAAAGCCGAGATCGGGTCACTGTCCCGACGCGTGGGCCAGATCCAAGGCATCTGGGTGGATCCGGCCGATCGTGGCCTCGGACACGGCACGGCCGGCACTGCCGCGGTGGTCGCCGCGATCGCCCGGCAGGGACGGATCGCGAGCCTGTATGTCAACGGATACAACGAGGTGGCCCGCGCCACCTATCGGCGTGTCGGGTTCGACCACGTCGGGACGTTCGCCACGGTCCTGATCGACTGATACCGGCGACACGCGGCGTGCGCGGCGGCGGCGGGGGCGGCGCGGGCCCTAGGATCGAACGACGATGAGTTTTCCCGCACGCGTGCTTGGCGCCCTCTGCGCCCTGGTGGTCGCCTGTTCCGGCGTCGTCGCCTGTGGTACCCAGGATCCCGGGCCGCGCAATGTGGCCGATGCCTTCTTGAGCGACTTCGCCGGCCGTGACTTCGCAGCGGCTGCGGCGCGCACTACCGCGCCGGATCGCGCCGCACCGTTCCTCGCCGCGGCGTGGGTGGGGCTCAGTGCGCAGGCGCTGACCGGCCGGGCCGGTCGAGTGCGGATCGACCGCGATATCGCCGATGTCGACGTCACCTATACGTGGCAGCTGCCCGGAAACCGGGAGTGGAGTTACCCAGCAACCCTCACCATGGGTCGCAGTGAATCGGGGTGGACGGTGCGGTGGTCATCCACCGGCGTGCATCCCGAACTCGGCGCCGACCAACGCCTGTCGCTGGCGACCTTCGCGCCGCCGCGCGCCACTGTCAACGAGTCCGACGGCAGCCAAGTGATGGGCGACGGCACAGTCGTCGCGATCAGTTTCGACGGCAAGGCTGCGGCCTCGGCCGGATCAGCGTTGGAGTCGGTGACGCGGCTGGTGGCTGTGCTCGGCCCGCAGTTCCCCGGGCTCTCGGCCAATGACCTGGCCGAGCAGTCGACGGCGAGCGAGACGCCGATCCCGATCGGCACCATCGCGCTGGCTGACTTCGACAAAATTCGTGATCAGCTGGCGCTCCCCGGCGTCGTGACGGCCGACCAGGCGATTCTGGAGCCGCGTGACCCGCGCTTCGCGTCTGCGGTGATGACGCAAGTGCAACGGAGCGTCGCCGATGCACTGCCGGGCAAGTCTGGGTGGCGGATCTCGGTGCTCAACCCGAACGGGCTGGCCGCTGACGTCTTGGTGGACCATCCTGCCGAGCCTGCGCCGGCCATCGCCTTGACGCTGTCACGGTCGGTGCAGGATGCGGCGCAGCGGGCGGTAAACGTGATCGGGAAGCAGACGATGATGGTCGTCATGCAGGCCTCGACCGGCAAACTGCTAGCCATCGCCCA
This sequence comes from Gordonia sp. (in: high G+C Gram-positive bacteria), assembly GCF_049299075.1. GTDB lineage: Bacteria > Actinomycetota > Actinomycetes > Mycobacteriales > Mycobacteriaceae > Gordonia. The sequence goes on along the minus strand of NZ_JBAQWU010000378.1, from coordinate 2,735 downwards.
GAATCCGGCCGCCGACTCCGGTGGTCTGCTGGCCACGATGGGCACTTATCCGCCCGGTTCGACGTTCAAAATGGTGACCTCGGCGGCGGGGATGTCGGCCGGAATCACCAATCCGGACGCGATTGTGCCGTGTCCGGGGGAGATTCAGATCGGTTCGCGGCTGATCCCGAACTACGATCGCTTCGCCCTTGGACCGGTACCGCTGCTGCGGGCCTTCGCGAACTCGTGCAATACCTCGTTCGCCGAACTCGCCAGCCGGATGGGGCCGTCAGACTTGGCGCACGCCGCAGCCGCCATGGGCCTCGGTCTGCACTATCAGATCGCCGGTATTGATTCGAAGTCCGGCTCGGTGCCGATCGAACCGGACTTGGTGCTCCGCGCCGAAGACGGTTTCGGTCAGGGCACGGTGCTCGCGACGCCGCTGGGTATGGCGACCGTGGCGGCCACCGCAGCGACGGGCAAGGCGCCGGTGCCGATCCTGATCAACGGCCGGGAGACCACGGTCGTGGGACCGCGGACCCAGATCACGCCGGACGTCTTCGAACAATTGCGGTCGATGATGCGCGCGGTGGTTACCGAGGGCACGGCTACTTCGATCGCCGACGCCGGGCCGGTCTTCGGCAAGACGGGTGAAGCCGAGGTCGCTGGCGGCTCGCACGCCTGGTTCGCTGGCTTTCGTGGCGACCTAGCCTTCGCGACGCTGATCGTGCTCGGCGGCGACTCGACCAACGCTGTCAACGTGACTCGCGACTTCTTCCATCTGCTGCCCGTCGGCTATCGTCCGTAGCTCCCGGGGGTGTGCGCGACCGAGTTCAGCCGGGCCTGCGGTCCGGGGTGATGATCAGCTCGCCGGTGTCCGGGTGGCGGACCAGGGTGACCGGGTGATCGTAGGTTTTGCTCAGTAGTTCGGCGGTCATCACCTCGTCGACGGTGCCGGCCGCGAGGATACGGCCGTCCTTCATCAAGGCGATGCGGTCGGCGTAGGCGGCGGCGAGGGAGAGGTCGTGCACGACGAGGACGATGGTCATTCCGGCGTCGGCGCGGGCTCGCAGAATCTTGAGCACCTGCTCGGTGTGGGCGATATCGAGGGCGGCGGTGGGTTCGTCAAGCAGCAGGACCGGAGTGTCCTGGGCGAGTGCTCGCGCGAGTGAGACGCGCGCCTGCTGACCGCCCGACAGCTCGGGGAAAGGGCGGTCGAGGAGGTCGCCGATGCCGCAGGCTGCGATCGCCTCGGCGATGATCCGCTCGGAGTCGCGGGCCTGCGGGGTGCGCAACCACGGGTAGCGGCCGAGTTCCACCACCTCGCGGACGGTGAACGGGGTGTCGACCCGATTTGCCTGCGTCACCATCGCGCGGTGGCGGGCCAGCTCCCGCGCGGAGAACTCACGCAAGTGTCGTTGATTCACCTGCACCGCACCGGATTTCGGCTCGCGCACACCTGCCAGGATGGAGAGCAGCGTGGACTTCCCGCAGCCGTTCGGACCCACCAGGGCGACGATCTGTGCGGGCTGTGCGGTGAGGCTGACACCGTGGAGCACGGGCCGGCGCCCGAGGTCGATGTCCACCTGCCGGGCGGAGAGTTCGATGCCGATGGCGGACATGAGTCACCACCCCGTCTTCGCGGTGCGGCGCAGCAGGATGAAGAACGCGGGTCCGCCGATCAGCGAAGTGAGCATGCCCAGGGGTAGTTCACCATTGGTCATCGAACGCGCGGCGAGGTCGGCCGCAGCGATGGTCAGGGCGCCGCCGATCACTGAGGCGGGTAACAACACGCGGTGCCGCGGGCCGACCAGCAGGCGCATCAGGTGCGGGACGATCAGGCCGACGAACATGACGATGCCGGTGAAGGCGACGGCACCGGCCGTGAGGATCGCGACCAGCACAATCACCTGGCGCCGGACCGTCTCGACATTGATCCCCAGTGAGGCGGCCTGCAACTCGCCGAGGGCCAGCAGATCAAGCTTGTTGACCAGCAGCATGGACGCGGCGATGGCGCTGATCACCAGCGGTGCCACCACCTGAACGTGGCCCCAGCCCACCGCTCCGGCTAGCGACCCGAGTTGCCAGAAGACGATTTGCTCGCGGGTCGCCGTGCTGGCGATGGTCGTCAGGTACGCGATGATGCCGAGCGCGAAGGCATTCACCGCGATACCCGTGAGGACGATCATCACCACCGAGGTGCCGCCGTCACGCATACTCAGCAGGTACACCGCGACGGTGGTGAACAGACCGAAGAGTGCGGCCATACCGGCGACCGCCCAGCCGTTGGGTGCCGGACCACCGAGGACGAACATCAGGCACGCGCCGACGGCGGCACCGGACGAGACGCCGATGATGCCAGGTTCGGCGAGCGGATTTGCCAGGACACCCTGCAGTAGGCAGCCGGCGGCACCGAGCGCGCACCCGACCAGGATGCCGAGCACGATGCGCGGGAAGCGGGACACCCAGAGCGCGTACTCGCCCTCTTGGTCGGGCAGTGGCCCAATATTCAGGTGCCAGTGGTGGGCGAGCGAACCGAGCACCTCGGCAGGCGGAACGCGCACCTGACCGGTGGCCGCCGACACCACGACGACGAGGCCGAGCAGCACCAGAGCGCCCAGCATCACCGGGATAGCGCGACCCCAGCGGGTCGGTGTCCGGGCAGTAGAGGTGGCTGGCGGCCCGACCGTAGGGGTGGGCGGGGTCGATGCGGTCACTGGTAGATCGCCTTCCCGAGGGATTGCAGGACCAGACCG
>NZ_JBAQWU010000377.1:0-10473 GCF_049299075.1 Gordonia sp. (in: high G+C Gram-positive bacteria) | reverse complement strand
ACCCGCGGCCGGCCTTCGCTACCGCGACCTTCGCCAGCGGCGTGGAAAAGGTGAGCGACCTCAAGCCCGGCATGGTGCTCGAAGGCGTGGTCACTAACGTTGCGGCGTTCGGAGCCTTCGTCGACGTGGGCGTTCACCAGGACGGGCTGGTGCACGTCTCGGCGATGAGCGAGAAGTTCATCTCCGATCCGCACGAGGTGGTGCGCTCGGGGCAGGTCGTGAAGGTCAAGGTGCTCGACGTCGACGTCGACCGCCAGCGCATCGGACTGACGCTGCGGCTGAACGACGAACCCGGCGGCGGCAAGTCCACGCGCGTCGGCCAGGGGGGTGAGCGCACATCGGGTGGCAATGCGCAGCGCTCGAGTCAGCAGCGTGGCAGTCAGCAACCGCGTGGTGGTGGCAAGAAACGCCGGGAGGAGCGGCCGGCCACCGGATCGATGGCGGATGCTCTTCGGAACGCGGGATTCGGACGATAGCCTCCGTTCCGCACACGCGTTCGACTACTGTCGGGGTATGTCTGCACATGCCCTGACATTGGCCATGATCACCATTGACACCGACGATGCTCTGGCGCTCAGTAAGTGGTGGCGGGCGGCTTTCGACGCCGAGGTCGTCGCGGAGAACGACGGCTGGTTCGTGACCCTCGCGCTGGGGGAGGGGATTCCGCTGCTGGCCTTCCAGAAAGTCGACGACCCGACCCCGGGTAAGAACCGGATCCACCTCGATCTGGTCGCGCAGGATCGGGCGGCGACGGTGCGCAGGTTGCTCGATGCCGGCGCGACGTTGATCGCTGAGCGCGAGATGCCGGGTATGAGTTGGGTGACACTGGCCGATCCGGCGGGCAACGAGTTCTGCGTCGCCGCGGCCGCCGATCACTGACCGGGCCGCACCCGATCCTCGGACCAGTCGTTAGCGAACGCGGACGCCCGCGGGGTAGAGCGCCTTGGCGAGGGCCGCCTTGTTGGCGACCGCTGCCTCGACCTCCTCGGGCAGGTATCCGCCAGGGTGCGGCCACGTCGGCACCGGATCGTCGCCGGATACGACGGTCCAGCGACTGCCGAGATCGGTAAGCGAGGAGTGTTTGACGCCGTAATAGTCGGGCCTGGGCACTATCGCCACCCCGGAGTCGCCAGCTGTGGCTGCTAGCAGGTGCGGGTGGAAGCGGGTGCACAGCCAGGTGTATCCGCGGCCGCTCGGCAGCCCGTCGCGCCACACGTCAAGGAAGGGCGTCCGGACTGCGCCGTCGAGTCGGTCGCCCATCAGCAGCGGCACAGCCATGTCCTGTCCCGGAATCGCCTCGATGATCCGCACCCGCTCGCCGGGCACCTGCCATGCATCGAGGATCTCGGTGAGGAGACTGGCCAGCGCCCGTGGGCCGGTGGCGTTGGCACCGCGCCGGAAGTCGTCGGTGAGGTCGCTCTGCGCGCAGATCACGACCTCGCCGGTGGACATCCGGGCCGTCGGTCGGCGTACGTGCGGCGACAGCCACGCATCATCGCCGTGCCAGGTGGCGCCCAGCCCTTCGAGGAGATCGTGTGATGGGCCATCCCGCACGTCGAAGACGTCGAACTGCGCGATATCGGTGCGCAAGCGGTCCAGGGCCGCGCCCTGCAGTGCAGGAAGCAGGCCCTGGCCGGTGGCGACAGCGCGGGCACCGGTGACCCGGGAGACTTCGGCGATCGCCGCAATCAGCGCGATGTGCTGCGGCCATACCCGGTTCACGTAGCCGCCGCCGACAAGGTGAATCGTCTTGGCGCGCAGTAACATTTCGACCCCGGAGCCTTCGGCTGGGGCGACCCCGAAGCGGCTCGCCGCCTGCGCCACCCACTCCCACGGACGTTTGGGGTCGACATTCCGATTGTCCGGGGACGACTCCGCGTACGTCATCAACTCCCACAAGGTGTTGACGAAGATTGCTCGCGGATTCACCTGGCGCAGCAGTAGATTCGCCGACCCCGGCCGTCCACAATCGACGACGACAGTGGCCAACGGCCGGTGCCGGGCGAGGTAGCGCAGCCATGCTTCGGTGATCACCTCGTCGCCGTAGTTCGGGTAGCCCGCCGGACCGACCAAGTAGATCAAGTCGTGGAACTCAAAGGCGCGCTTGGCTTTTCGCCGCAGCGACGAGACCGTGTTCACAGGCGCGAGTTCACTCCTCCGGATCGCCGATCAGCGTTGCGACGTGGTCCGGGACAAACTTGCTGAGCGAGCGCGGCGGACGGTGGTAATTACCCGTGGTCAGCGGATGCTTGGGTAGCTTCACCACCGGATGTGGCACGTTGGTGTAGTCGACGGTCGACAGCAGGTGCGAGATCATGTTCAGGCGGGCGGACTTCTTGTTGTCCGACTCGACCACGAACCAGGGACTCGCCGAGGTGTCGGTGTGCACCATCATCTCGTCCTTGGCGCGCGAGTAGTCCTCCCACCGGTAGATCGATTCCAGATCCATCGGCGACAGCTTCCACTGGCGGACCGGGTCGTCGCGGCGGGCGCGGAATCGGCGCAACTGCTCGGCGTCGGAGACGGAGAACCAGTACTTGCGCAGCAGGATGCCGTCGTCGATCAGCATCTGCTCGAAGATCGGAGTCTGCCGCAGGAACCGAGTGTGCTCCTCCGGGGAGCAGAAGCCCATCACCTTCTCGACACCTGCGCGGTTGTACCAGGACCGGTCGAAGAGCACGATCTCGCCGGGAGCGGGCAGTTGGGCCACATACCGCTGGTAGTACCACTGGCCCTTCTCCCGATCGGTCGGTGCGGGCAGCGCTGCCACCCGAGCGATGCGGGGACTCAGGTACTGGGTGATGCGTTTGATGGCACCGCCCTTGCCTGCGGCGTCTCGGCCTTCGAAGACGACGACGACGCGGGCACCGGTCTCGCGCACCCACTCCTGCATCGCAACCAGTTCGGTCTGCAAGCGGAAAAGCTCGGACTCATACTCTTTCTTGCCGAGCCGGACGCCCTTGTTCTTCTTCTGCTTCGAGCCGCCAGACTTCTTGGCGTCGCTGGACTTCTTCGAGCCGCCGCCGGCCTTCTTTTTGTCGGTCATGAACTGATCCTAGTGCGCCGCACCGAGTCCAGTGCCCGAGACGCGCACAGCGATGTTCAGTTATCGCTGAGAGCGTCGACCGCAGTGATCTCGGCCTGCAGCTCGGCGATTGACGCGTCGATCCGGGTACGGGAGAACTCATTGATCTCCAGGCCCTCGACGATCTGCCAGTCGGTCCCGTCCGAGCGGACCGGGAACGAGCAGACCAGTCCCTCGGGGACGCCATACGCACCGGGGGAGACGATGGCTGCCGACGTCCAACTGTCACCCGGGGTGCCCAGCGCCCAATCTTGGACGTGGTCGATGGTGCCATTGGCCGCGGAGGCGGCCGACGACGCGCCGCGGGCGGCGATGATCGCCGAACCGCGCTGCGCGACGGTCGGGATGAAATCACCGGTCAGCCAGGCCTCGTCTGCCGCGAGCTCCGCGCCGGTCACGGTGCCGACCGTGGCATGGAAGATATCCGGGTACTGCGTGGCCGAATGGTTACCCCAGATGGTCACGCCGCTGATCTCGGTAACCGGGACGCCAGCGCGTTCGGAGAGCTGGGCGATGGCGCGGTTGTGATCGAGGCGAGTCAGCGCGGAGAAACGACCGGCCGGGATATCTGGGGCATGGCGGGCGGCGATCGCGGCGTTGGTGTTTGCCGGATTGCCGACGACAGTGATGCGCACGTCATCGGCGGCGACGTCGTTGAGGACGGCGCCCTGCGCAGCGAAGATGGACGCATTGGCCGACAGCAGGTCGGCCCGCTCCATCCCCTTGGTGCGCGGCTTCGCGCCGATCAACAAGGCCTGATTGACGCCATCGAAGGCGGCGCGCGGGTCGTCGTAGATCTCCACGTCGACCAGCTGCGGGAGGGCGCAGTCGTCGAGTTCCATCGCGATGCCTGCGGCGGCGGGTAGCGCGGGTGAGAGCTCGAGGAGGCGCAGGATCACCGGTTGGTCGTGACCGAGCATGGCGCCAGCCGCTACGCGGAATAGGGCCGCGTAGCCGATGGTTCCGGCGGCACCGGTCACCGTGACCACGACCGGAGGTTTGGTGAAGGCGGTAGTACGGCGCATAGCGACCTTTCCGGGGAGGTTGGAATCAGGAGTCAGGAGTCGGGGGTCAGGGAGCTTGGAGTCGAAGCCCGATGCTGGGGTCGGCGTCGTTGGTGAGGGTGAGTTGCTTGCCCTCCACCTCGTAGGTGACGGCGCCGCGGAGGGTATCGAGGACATTCTTCTCCACCCGAGAAACCTCGTCGTCGCACGCCTTCTGGGTGGTGACGATGCCGCGGAACTCGATCTTGTCGCCGTTCACCGTGGCGTCGCCGGTGAACTGGTTGCAGCCAGCGAAACCGGACGCCTTGCCGCCGCCGGTGATCGTCAACGTCGGGGCGATCTCCTCGATCACCTGGGAGGACTCGATGCCCTGCGAATGGACGATCGACCGGACCGTCCACTCGGTACCGACCAGCGCAGTGTTGGCGCGCTCGGTCAGTTTGACGGTCTGGCCGGCCCGGCTCAGCGTCAGCGTGGTGCCGGAGGTTGACCAGCTCAGCGGGCCGCCGAGTAGGTTCGACAGCCAGCCGTCGGCGTCGGCGCGCGCGCCCGGGCACGCCATCATGGTTGCGGCCAGTTGACCGGGCGTCATGGTGTCGCCAGCGAAGGTCACCTCGCCCATGTGCCGGTTACAGCCGGCGGTGGCAGCGATTCGTCCAGCCTGCGGGAAGGTCACCTCCAGCGGTCCATCGCCCGGAATTGGCGTGCCGGAGACGGACGTCGACAGATATGTCTTGCCGACGAGTGACGCCGGATCGTGCGCGACGTCGGCCTCAGTGGTCCCGCAGGCTGTCAGTACGCTGGTTGCGGCCAGCAGTGCGACGGCCCCGATGCTGATCGCGCCGGTCCGAGCGAACTGCGAAAATCTGATCACGGATTCAGCGTAGTCGAGTTGCCTCGCACCGAGCGCACCCTCGCCGCGTACGGTAGAGCAGGATTGATCCCGGCCCTGCGGCGCGGGGGCGGAAAATCATGAGGAGTGAGATAGGCACCGATGGGTAAATTCTCGAACGCGATGTGGCGCATGCTCGGTGCGCAGACCACACGCAACCAGTCGAAGTCCGTGGCGATGATTGAGGCCTCGGCGAAGTACGACGAGTGGGCGCAGGAACTGTCCGACGACGAGTTCGCAGCCGCGGCTGGCGACGTGGACCTCGACACCGAAGACGGTCAGGTGCGTTTTCTGGCGCTGGCCCGCGAAGGCGGTACGCGAGCGCTGGAGATGACCCCGTTCGACGTGCAGTTGCAGGGCGCGCTGCGGATGCTGGCTGGCGATGTGGTCGAGATGGCCACCGGCGAGGGTAAGACGCTGGCCGGTGCGATCGCCGCTATCGGCTTCGCGCTGTCCGACCATTCGGTCCACCTGATCTCGGTGAACGATTACCTCGCTGGCCGCGACGCCCAATGGATGGCCCCGCTATACGCACTGTTCGGCGTGACCGTCGGTGCGGTCTCGGAGAAGGCGGACCGTGACGAGCGTCGCGGCGCCTACGACTGCGACGTCACCTACGGTTCGGTCAACGAGATCGGTTTCGACGTCCTACGCGACCATCTCGCGTTGACCGCCGAGGACCTGGTCGCTCCCGTGCCCGACGTCGCGATCGTCGACGAGGCTGATTCGGTGCTGGTCGACGAGGCGCTGGTGCCGCTCATCTTGGCCGGTTCGACGCCCGCTACCATCGGAAACAGTGCAATCTTCGATGTGGTGTCGCGCCTGAAGAAGAAGCACTATGACGTCGATACCGACGGCCGCAACGTCCACCTGACCGATGACGGCGCGCAGCTGGTCGAGGCCACTCTGGGTGGCATCAACCTGTACGACGATACGCACGTCGGCAGTACCTTGGTGCACGTCAACGTCGCGCTCTATGCCTACTACCTGCTTGAGCGCGATGTCGACTACATCGTGCGCGACGGCGGGGTGCACCTGATCAACGCCTCGCGTGGTCGGGTCGCGCGACTGCAGCGTTGGCCGGACGGCGTGCAGGCCGCCGTCGAGTTCAAGGAAGGTCTGGAACTGACCGAAGCTGGCGAGGTGATCGACACGATCACCGTGCAGGCACTGATCGGCCGGTACCCGAAGGTGGCCGGCATGACCGGTACCGCGATCGCCGCCGGTGAGCAGTTCCGGCAGTTCTACGGACTGGAAGTCTCGCAGATCCCGTCGAACGCACCGAACATCCGCGAGGACGAGCCGGACCGCGTCTACGACACGAAAGCCAACAAGGTTGAGGCGGTCGTCGAGTTCGTCGCCGCTACCCACGTAACTGGCCAGCCGATCCTGATCGGTACGCACGACGTCGCCCAATCGGAAGAACTCGCGTACTTCTTGGAGCGGGCCGGGGTGCCGTCGGTGGTGTTGAATGCGAAGAACGATGCCGAGGAGGCCGCGATCATCGCCGAAGCCGGGCGCAAGGCCGTCGTCACCGTCTCGACGCAGATGGCTGGCCGCGGCACCGATATCCGCCTGGGCGGTTCGGACGGCGACGAGGCGGCCCGCGACGAGGTCCTCGAGCTCGGCGGACTCTGCGTGGTCGGCACCGGGCGCTACGACACTGAGCGGCTCGACAATCAGCTGCGTGGTCGTGCCGGACGCCAGGGTGACCCGGGCCGGTCGGTGTTCTTCTCCAGTTTGGAAGACCCGCTCGTCACCAAGAACGTCACGAGCCTGCGCGGGACCACTGCGCCCGAGTCCGACGGCCTCCTCGGTGCGAAGGGCGCCGAGATCGTTGAGCAGGCGCAGCGTATTGCCGAGGCCGCGATGCTGACGCTGCACTCGAACACCTGGAACTTCAACCGTCAGGTCAACGAGCAGCGCGAGTCGATCGTCCGTCGCCGGATGAACATCCTGACGACCGACGAGGCTGCTGTTGAGCTGGAGAAGTCCGAACCGGAGCGCTGGGCTGACGTGAGCGGCACCGTCGACGAGGCCGTGCTGGAGGGGGCGGCACGAGAAATTGTGCTCTACCATTTGGACCGCGCGTGGGCCGATCATCTCGGGTACGTTGCCGATGTGCAGGCCAGCATTCACCTGCGTGCGCTCGGTGCGCAGAGCCCGTTGGAGGAGTTCCACAAACTGATTTTCGCCGAGTTCACCAAGCTGGTGGATGAGGCGATGGAGGCCGCCCGGGAGACCTTCCAGAACGCGCGCATCACCAACGACGGCGTCGACCTGGACGGCGCCGACTTGCACCGGTCAACGATGACCTGGACCTACCTGGTGCACGAGAACCAATTCTCGGCAGGCTCTCAGGCGCTGCAGGGAATCGTGGGCATCTTCCGGTGACCGCGACCCCGGAGCCGGCCGAGTTGGCGCCCGACCGGTTCTGGACTGTCCCGAATGCGCTGAGCGTGCTGCGCTTGGCACTGATCCCGGTCTTCATCTGGTTGCTACTGGGCCGCGATGCCCCGGGCTGGGCGCTGGCCGTGCTCATTGTCTCGGGAATATCCGACTGGCTCGACGGCAAGTTGGCCCGCTGGCTGGACCAGTCGTCGAAGATCGGTGCCCTCCTCGACCCGGCGGCCGACCGGCTGTACGTGATCATCATTCCGATCTGCTTCGGGGTTGTCGGGTACGTGCCGTGGTGGATCATCGGCCTGATCGTCGCCCGCGATGCGCTACTCCTAGCCACCGCGCCACTGCTGAAGAGTCGGGGGATCACCGCCCTGCCGACGCTGTACATTGGCAAGGCTGCGACATTCGCACTGATGAGTGCCTTCCCGTGGTTGTTGGGTGGGCAGATCGACGGCTGGGTGGGCAGCGTCGCGTTCCCAGTGGGATGGGCCTTCCTGATCTGGGGTGTGGCCATGTACCTCTGGTCGGCGGTGCTCTACTGGATCCAGACCGTCGCCGTGGTTCGGGAACTGCCACGGGTCCGTCAGGTCCGCGTCGACGCCGCCCGATAAGCTGCGGAACGATAGAATCCTTGCCCGAGAGACCTTTCGGGACCGGCCGTGCCTGACGAAGAGAATGGTGAGATCGTGACTTCGACCAACATCCCCGCGGAACTGCGTTACACCGCCGAGCATGAGTGGCTGCGCAAGGTCGGACCGTCGACCGTCCGAATCGGCATCACCGATTTCGCGCAGCAGGCGCTCAACGACGTCGTCTTCGTTCAGGTACCCGACATCGACGCGGTCGTGGAGACCGGGGAATCGTTCGCCGAAGTCGAGTCGCACAAGAGTGTTTCGGACATTTACGGTCCGCTCGACGGTGTAATTTCGGCGACGAACGACGCCGTCGTTGACACTCCGGAACTGGTGAACACCGATCCGTACGGCGAAGGCTGGCTGGTCGAAATCACTGTGGCCGACGGCGCCGACCTCAACGCGATCCTGGCCGCGATGCTCGATGCCGATGGTTACGGCGAAGCGATCGCCGACTGATTCGGTCCGATCGGCGGACAACGTAAGATTTGTTCCACACCCGTCGTTGGCGACTCGCTGACGGCTGGGGAAGGAACCGGTAGGTTCTGAAGGTGAGAGAACTGCCCGCGGACGCGCTCAACGGCGAGAAGTGTCCGCTTGTCATATTTGTGCTGACAGACCGACCTCCCGGGGTTGGCAAAGGAGTTGTGGTGAGCGGTAACGACGACGGTTTTGAAGCCCCGGTGGAGACCACCTCGGTCTTCCGTGAAGAGTTCATCAAGGAGATCGACGCCCCCGCGACGACTCCGGAGCCCGCGGATACGGGTGTGGAGCGGTTGCTTCCGGGCACCGCATTGCTGGTGGTCAAGCGTGGCCCCAATGCGGGTTCGCGCTTCCTGCTGGATCAGGAGACCACCTCCACCGGTCGCCACCCCGACAGTGACATCTTTCTCGACGATGTGACGGTCAGCCGTCGTCATGCCGAGTTCCGCCTGTCGGGAACCGACTTCAAGGTTGTCGATGTGGGCAGCCTGAACGGTACCTATGTCAACCGCGAACCGGTCGACGACGTCCTGCTCAGCAGCGGCGACGAGGTGCAGATCGGCAAGTTCCGTCTGGTCTTCCTGTCCGGCCCGCGTGCCGGAGAATAGGACTGCCTGACCTGTGACAGGTAGTGCTGCGCGTGCCGACTCCGGCGAGCGGACCATGTCGATTGGTGCCGTTCTGGAGATTCTGCGCGACGATTTTCCCGAGGTCACCATCTCCAAGATTCGCTTTCTGGAGGGTGAGGGCCTGGTCACGCCCGAACGCGCGCCGTCGGGTTACCGCCGGTTCAGTACGGCGGACTGTGAGCGCCTGCGCTTTGTGCTGACCGCCCAGCGGGATCGTTACCTGCCGCTCAAGGTGATTCGCGAGCAACTCGACGCCATCGACGCCCAGTCGTCGACGGCGCCGAGCGCACGGCTGCTGTCGACGGCGCGCACCGCGGTGGCGCCGGCCACCGACTTCGCCGAACGCGGCGGCCGGGTGTCGCGCGAGGTGCTGATCGAACGCACCGGAGTCGATTCGGCATTCATTGCCGAACTGATGCAGGGCAGTCTGCTCTCGGCCGGGCCCGGGGGTTTCTTCGACGAGGACGCAGTCCGGTTGGTGGAGGCCGCTGCGGCGCTCGCCAACTTTGGTCTGGAAGCTCGTCACCTGCGCGCTTTCAAGGTGAGTGCTGATCGCGAAGCCGGCCTGGTGGCGCAGATCGCCAACCCGATCGCCAAGGGAAAAGGCACCGGCGCGCGCGATCGCGCCGAGGAACTCATCCGTGAGATGGCGGCGCTGTCGGTGACGTTGCATACTCAATTGGTGAAGGCCGCAGTGCGCGGCGTTCTGGACTAGCGGAAGAGGGCCGATCCGATGGGCGAGATGCGAGTCGTCGGGATTCGGGTGGAAGCGCCGCAGAACCAGCCGGTTCTGCTCCTGAAAGAGGCGCAGGGCAGTCGCTATCTGGCGATCTGGATTGGGCAGAGCGAGGCCGCGTCTATCGCCCTGCAGCAGCGCGGGATTGAGCCGCCGCGGCCGCTGACCCACGATCTCATCGTCAACCTCTGCGCCGCCTTCGACCAGGACCTCACCGAGGTTCGGATCGTCGATATGCAGGAGGGCACCTTCTACGCCGAGATGGCCTTCAGTGGCGGCGCGGTGATCTCCGCGCGTCCCTCGGATGCGGTCGCTGTCGCCATGCGGGTCGACGCACCCATCGTGGCCAGTGAGGATGTGCTCGACGATGCGGGGTTGGCCATGCCCGACGAGGAGGGTCGCACCCCCGGCGAGGAACCTAGCGAAGAGGACCTGGAAGCGTTCCGGGAGTTCCTCGACCATGTCACCCCGGAGGACTTCCTCGGTCCTGACACTGCGCCTTGAGCTCGTCGAGGGGTCAAAGGGTAACGCTCCGGTCACTGCGGGGTCACCATTGTCCTACACCTGAAGTTTAGGTTGAGGTTTACCGCGCGTCGCATTGTCTCGCAC
>NZ_JBAQWU010000376.1:0-9686 GCF_049299075.1 Gordonia sp. (in: high G+C Gram-positive bacteria) | reverse complement strand
GGCCGTGAGCCTGTCCGGGAGCAACGCCACCATCACCCAGGGCTGCGGCGGCGCGGTGGTCAAGACCGTCACCGCGCAGTGGGTAGAACCGGTCGAGGCCGGCTCCAACCGGCCAGCTGGCGAACTGCTGACCTTCTGCGACGGTGATGAGAAGTATCGCGGTGCACTCGGCATCACTGGCGACGGCGTCTCGAACAAGCTCAACGTCGACGACTACGTCAAGGGCGTCATCCCGAAAGAATCGGTCCCCGCGTGGGCCGATGCTGGCGGCCTTGAGGCGTTGAAGGCGCAGGCCGTGGCCGCGCGGTCGTACGTGCTGGCCGGGCTCGCTGCTGGCCGCAAGATGAACAACACCCAGCAGTCGCAGGTGTATCACGGGGCCTCCGGTGAGGATCCGCGCACCAACCGGGCTGCCGACGCGACCGCCGGGCAGGTCCGGATGCGTGGCGGCAAGCCCGCGCTGACCGAGTTCTCCGCATCCACCGGCGGCTACACCGCTGGCGGCGATTTTCCGGCCGTCGTCGACGCCGGTGACTCCGTCTCTCCCAACCACAACTGGACCGCAGAGGTCAGTCCGTCGAGTATCGCCAGCGCCTTCGGCGTCGGCGCGTTCCGCAGTTTCGAGGTAATCGAGGCCAACGGGCTCGGCGAGGGCTACGGCCGTGTAGTGAAGGCACGCATCGTCGGGGCCAGCCGCACCGTGGAAGCCACCGGCGAGCAGTTGCGTGGGAAGTTGCAGCTCAAGTCGGACTGGTTCTCCATCGCCGGTCAGAAGACCCCGCCGAAGATCGTGAAGCCGCAGATCGGACCGACCGACCCGGGGGGCTCGCTGGACCTGAGTCCGCTGACGGCATTGCTGGGTGGTAGCGCACCAGACCTGTCCGCACTCGGCCTGAGCGGGCTGTCCGGCCTGGGCGATCTGAGTGCCGTGACCGACCAGCTGGCACCGCTGATCACTCAATTGATCGGTGCCGGATTGCCGGAGCTGGCCGCCAAACAGGTCGCCCTCGACCGCAGTGACAACGCCAACGGATCGATGGGTACTGTCAGCCGCGAGCGCAGTGACAACGCCAACGGATCGATGGGTACCGTCAGCCGCGACGAGAGCGCCAACTCGCAGGGCTCCACCGGTACCGTGGCGAAACCAGAGCTGGTGACCGACGGCAAGGGCATGTACGGCCTGGTTCAGGTGCTGTCGAATGGCCTGATCTACTACAGTCCGGCGACTGGCGCGCAGGCGCTCTTCGGCCAGGCGCTGACCGACTTCTTGAGCGGCGGAGGTCTCGCCGTCCTGGGATTCCCCAAGCAGGATGGCTTGCGGTAGCGGTCTTTCGCGCCGCCTGCGGGTGCAGCCCCGCGCGTGATGTGCCGCCTGGCACAGTGCGTGCTTCGCCGCGCCTTGGTCAACGCACAGGTTCGGTCCGATAACCTGAACAGTTGTGACGGAAAACAGTGCGACCGCATACGACCTCATCGTGGTCGGCTCCGGCTTCTTCGGTCTGACCGTGGCCGAACGGGCCGCGACCACATTGAACAAGCGTGTCCTCGTCGTCGAACGGCGCGATCACATCGGTGGGAACGCCTACTCCGAAGCCGAACCGACCACCGGCATCGAGATCCACAAGTACGGCGCGCATCTGTTTCACACGTCCAATGAGCGGGTGTGGGAGTACGTCAACCAGTTCACCGACTTCACCGGTTACCAGCATCGCGTGTTCGCGATGCACGACGGCCAGGCGTATCAGTTCCCGATGGGCCTCGGACTGGTTGCGCAGTTCTTCGGCCGCTACTACAGCCCGGATGAGGCCCGCGCGCTGATCGCCGAACAGGCCAGCGAGATCGATTCGCAGGACGCGCAGAACTTCGAGGAGAAGGCGATCAGCCTGATTGGCCGCCCCCTCTACGAGGCGTTCATCAAGCACTACACGGCCAAGCAGTGGGAGACCGACCCGAAGAATCTCCCGGCGGGCAACATCACCCGGCTGCCGGTCCGCTACAACTTCGACAACCGCTACTTCAATGACACCCACGAGGGGCTGCCCGTCGACGGCTACACCGCGTGGCTGGAGAAGATGGCGGCCGACGAGCGCATCGACGTCGCCCTGCGCACCGACTGGTTTGAGGTGCGCGATGAGCTGCGCGCCGCGAGCCCGGACGCTCCGGTGATCTACACCGGACCGCTGGATCGCTACTTCGATTATTCGGCAGGCCGCCTGGGCTGGCGCACGCTGGATTTCGAGACAGAGGTGCTTGACACCGGCGACTTCCAAGGCACCCCGGTGATGAACTACAACGACGCCGACGTCCCGTTCACGCGCATTCATGAGTTCCGCCACTTCCACCCGGAGCGGACGCAGTACCCGGCCGACAAGACCGTCATCATGCGCGAGTTCGGCCGCTTCGCCAGCGACGACGACGAGCCGTACTACCCGATCAACACTCCGCAGGACCGGGATCGACTGGGTGCCTACCGCACCCTGGCACAGGCCGAGACCGCGGCGAACAACGTGCTCTTCGGCGGACGCCTGGGGACCTACCAGTACCTAGATATGCATATGGCGATCGCCAGTGCGCTGACCATGTTCGACAACACGCTGGCCCCGCACCTGCGTGACGGTGCGCCACTGGCGGACCAGTCGGACGTTTAACGACGGAGCATGAGAAGCACTATGACCTCTTCTGAACTCGACACCACCCGGGCGGTCTCGCTGCTGCAGCGCGTGATCTTCCCGCGGGCTGGCGAACCGCTCGACGTCCGCTCGCTGTACCTGGTGGAGTCCGACCGCAATGAGTCGCGCGCCCATGCGCCCGATCGCACCAGCGTTCGGCTCGGCGCCGAGTCGCAAGTCAGTTTCGCCACCTACTTCAATGCCTTCGCCGCCAGCTACTGGCGCCGCTGGACCGTGCTGACGTCGGTGGTCTTGCGTATCGAGTTGACCGGTACCGCACGCGTCGACCTGTACCGATCAAAGATCGACGGATCGCGGATCGCCATCGGTGGGGATCTCGTGGAGGTGGACGAGAGCGGACACGGCATCTTTGAGTACGAGACCGATCTGGGGCCATTCGAGGACGGCGGCTGGATCTGGTTCGACGTCACCACGGACACCGCGACGGCGATCGTCGCGGCGGGCTGGTATGCGCCGGTTGACCCTTCGACAGGCTCAGGGAGCGGATCGGGCTCGGGGAGCGGTGGGGACGACCCTTCGACAGGCTCAAGGGACGGCCGCGTGACGGTCGGTATCCCGACGTTCAACCGGCCCACCGACGCGGTGGCCGCGTTGGCCGCGTTGACCTCCGATCCGCTGGTTGACGCGGTAATTGACGCGGTGATCATGCCCGATCAGGGCACCCGCAAGGTGGTCGATGAGCCGGGATACGCCGAAGCCGCCGCGGCCTTGGGTGATCGTCTGCACATCTTCGATCAAGGCAATCTGGGCGGCTCCGGCGGTTACTCGCGGATCATGTTCGAGGCGCTGCGCCTCACCGACAGCCCGTACGTGCTGTATATGGATGACGACATCATGATCGAGCCGGACTCGATCCTGCGTGCGCTTGCCATGTCGCGCTTCGCGAAGACGCCGATGCTGGTCGGTGGGCAGATGCTGAACTTGCAAGACCGCAGCCACTTGCACTGCATGGGCGAAGTGATTGACCGGAGCAAGTTCATGTGGACGGCCGCGCCGTTCGTCGAGTACGACCACGACTTCAGTAAGTACCCGCTCAGCGACCGCGACAACTCCAAGAACCTGCATCGTCGGATCGACGTCGACGGCAATGGCTGGTGGATGTGCATGATTCCGCGGGTGGCCGCCGAGGAGATCGGACTGCCGCTGCCGCTGTTCATTAAGTGGGACGACTGGGAGTTCGCGCTGCGCGCGGGCCGCGCCGGCTACCCGACGGCGACGGTCCCGGGCATTGCGATCTGGCATATGGCGTGGAGTGATAAGGATGACGCCATCGACTGGCAGGCGTACTTCCACCTGCGCAACCGGCTCGTCGTCGCGTCCCTCTACACCGACGGGCCGATCACCGGAATCCTGAACTCGCATGCCAAGGCCACCGCGAAACACCTGCTGTGCCTTGAGTATTCGACGGTTGCCATCCAGAACGAGGCGATGCGCGACTTCCTGCGGGGTCCGATGCATATCCGGGAGATCTTGCCGACCGCGCTCGGCAAGATCGCGCTCATGCGCAAGGAGTATCCCGACGCCGTCGTGCTGCCGTCCGCTGAAGCACTGCCCCGCACCACCGGCGAAGCCACCCACCTTGGCGTCAACGAGCCGACCGGCCCGGTGGCCAAGGTCAAGGCGCTCGTGGGTGCGGTGCTGAACAACGCGCGCCCCGCCGACCCCCGCCACCACGAAGTCCCGCAAGCCAACTACCCGCCGATCGAGGCCCGTTGGTACTCGCTCGGTCGGGTCGACGGTGTCACCGTCACTACCGCTGACGGCCGCGGCGTGGTCTACCGTCAACGCGACCGGGCGAAGATGATCGCCCTGGCCAAGGAGTCGGCGCAGTTGCAGCGCGAATTGCGCGAGCGCTTCGACGAGATGCGGGCGAAATACCGTGCGGCACATGAAGAATTGGCGAGCAAGGAGAGTTGGGCGCATGTCTACGGAATCGACTGACCCCTCGACGGAGCTCGGGGAGCGGGAAACCTATCGCGCACCGCAGGGCGAGGAGCGGGAAACCTCCCGCGCACCGCAGGGCGAGGAGCGGGAAACCTATCGCGCACCGCGCGGTGAGGAGCGGATCCTCGTTGGCGTGCAGTCGGCGCTCGCCGACCGCCCCGGTGTGATTTCGGCCGCGCGCGGCCTGAGTCACCTCGGGGAGCATGCCCTGGGTTGGATGGGGCTGGCGGCGCTCGGAGCCATCGCGGCCGCGCGCACCGGCGATGAGGAGCGCAAGCGCCGGTATGTCGAGGCCGGTATCGGCGCCTTCGGCGCGCACGCCGCCTCCGTGGTGCTCAAGCGCATCGTCCGGCGCAAGCGACCGAACCACCGCGACATCAGTATCGGCGTGGGCACCCCGAGCAAGCTGAGCTTCCCCTCGAGCCACGCGACGTCGACCACGGCGGCAGCCATCCTGCTCGGGCGCGCAGCCGCCGGTACTTCGGGTGCCGTGGCGGCCACCGCAGTGGTCGTCCCACCCATGCTGCTTTCTCGCTTGGTGCTCGGCGTCCACTACCCTTCCGATGTAGCCGCTGGTGCACTGATCGGTGCCGCCAGCGCCGGTGCCGTCATCGCGGCCGACAAGCTCTACAAGTGAGGAACCGTTGATGAGCGAGGAGCCGACCGAGGGTAAAGTCCTCGGACCGCCGAAGAATCTACCGGCCGGCGTCATCAAGGCGCTCCGCCCGCGTCAGTGGGTGAAGAACGTCCTGGTACTGGCCGCTCCGCTGGCGGCCGGCACCGATGCGCTGACCGATGCCAGCAAGATGGGCAACGTCGGTATCGCCTTCGTCGCGTTCTGTCTGGCGGCGTCGTCGATCTACCTGATCAACGATGCGCTTGACGTCGACGCGGACCGGGCGCACCCAACCAAGCGTTACCGACCGATCGCCGCTGGTGTGGTGCCGCGGGGCCTGGCCTTTGGCCTGGCGGCCGTGCTGATCGCCGTGTCCATCGGCATCGCCTACCTCGCGAACTGGGAGACCGCGGTGACCATCGCGGTCTACATCGTGATCCAGCTCGGCTATTGCTTTGGTCTCAAACACCAGGCTGTGGTGGACATCTGCATCGTCTCTTCGGGCTTCCTGCTCCGGGCGATCGCTGGCGGTGTGGCTGCCGATATCACGCTGTCGAGTTGGTTCCTCCTGGTGATGGCGTTCGGTTCGCTGTTCATGGCGGCTGGCAAGCGTTACGCCGAGCTGCAGCTGGCTGAGCGCACCGGAGCCAAGATCCGCAAGTCGCTCGAGTACTACACCACCACGTACCTGCGGTTCATCTGGACACTCTCGGCCACCGCGGTCGTGCTCTGCTACGGCCTGTGGGCGTTCGACAGTGCGTCGTTCCAGGGCGCGAAGCCGCACAGCGAGAACATCTGGTTCGCGATCTCGATGGTCCCGTTCACCATGGCGATCCTCCGCTATGCGGTGGACGTCGACGGCGGCGAAGCCGGCGAGCCGGAAGAGATCGCCCTGGGCGACCGCGTTCTGCAGTTCCTCGCGGTGGCCTGGGTGGTGCTGGTAGCGGTAGCGGTCTATGTCCCATCGTGAGCCCGATGCAGCCGCCGAGGCCGTCGGTGTCCCGGTAGCAAGCGACGACGACGCGGCGCCCGACACCGCCCGCGCCGAACTCACGCCGCGGCCTCGGTTTGATCCGCGTCGGTTTGATCCGCGTCGCCTCGGCCCGTCGCTGCTGGCCCCCGGCATCAGCTGGCTGGTCGGCACCGCGTTGGTCACCGCCTTCTTCGCGATCGGTGCATGGCAGCGTCGGTGGATCGCCGACGACGGGCTCATCGTGCTGCGTACCGTGCTCAACCTGTTGGCGGGTAATGGACCGGTCTTCAACGCCGGGGAGCGAGTAGAAGCCAACACCTCCACCGCCTGGACCTATCTGCTGACCTTCATTACCTGGGTCACCGGCGGCCAGGTCGAGTATGTGGTGCTGTGGACGGCCTTTGTGCTATCCGTCGCTGCCATTCCGATCGCCATGTACGGCACCGCCCGGCTCTACGGCCCCCGCTACCTGCGCGCCGCCGGGAGCTTCACGTTGCTGCTTCCGCTCGGTTCGGTCATCTATATCGCGTTGCCGCCGGCGCGCGACTTCGCTACCAGCGGATTGGAGAACGGGCTGGTGATCTGCTGGATCGCCTGTCTGTGGTGCTTGTTCCTGGCCTGGGCGCGGCGCGACCGGGCCCGCACCGATGTGCGCGCGAAAGCGGCCTTCCTTTTTCTGGCCTTCCTCGCTGGCCTGGCCCCGCTGATCCGGCCGGAGATCACCGTGCTCGGCGCGCTGGTGCTCCTCGTCCTGTTCTGTGCACCGATCGGTTGGCGGTTGCGTGTCGGCATGGTTGCCGCGGCGGCGGCGCTGCCGGTCGGTTACCAGATCTTCCGGATGGGCTACTACGCCGTGCTGGTGCCCAACCCGGCCATCGCCAAAGATGCCAGCGGCGCGAAGTGGGAACAGGGCTTCACCTACCTCGGTAACTTGTTCAGTCCGTATGCCTTGCTGCTGCCGGTGATTCTGGCGGTGCTGGTCGGGCTGGTGCTGGTCGTGACCCGCGTGCGGACGCCGGCTATCGCGATCGTCGACGACGGTGACAGTGGTGCCACCGGCACCACTGACGACATCCTGGGCGCGGAAACGGCGCCCATCACCCTGGGCTCGCGGTGGCGTGGCTTCCAGGATCGCCTCCAGCGACCGTCGACCGTCGTCCTCACCGTGCTGCTGGCCGGGCTGGTGCTGACGCTGTATTGGCTGCGTCAGGGCGGGGACTTTATGCATGGCCGCGTGCTGCTGGCGCCGCTGTTCATTCTGCTTCTCCCGGTGATGGTGGTTCCGGCGACGGTTCCGCTGGCCGCACGGACCGCGATCGCCCGCTGGCGGCTGGCTGCAGCGGCCTTCATCATCCTGGTGGTTGGCGGCACGGCCTGGTGGGCTGCGGCGATCTCGCAGAACGTCCTTTCCGACGCCGGCATGGACATCAGTCGCGATGGAATCGTCGATGAGCGACGCTTCTATGTCGCCAATATGGCCAACGAAAATCCGATCACGGCCGAGGATTACCTCGAGTACCCGCGCATGCGCGCGATGGTGGACAAGATCAACGAGGCGCAGGCCTCCGGCGGGGGTGTGCTGCTGCCCTCGGGTAGCTACGATGAGTGGTTTCTGGTTCCCTTGCGTAAGGACCTGCCCCCTGATCAGCAGGATCGGACGACGCTCTACTTCTTGAATCTGGGCATGACCGGGATGAACGCCCCGCTGGACGTCCGGGTCGTCGACCAGATGGGCCTGGCCTACCCATTGGCGGCGCACACCGAACGACTGCCGGATGGGCGCATCGGCCACGATAAGAACCTCGGTTCGCAGTGGGTCGTCGCCGAGAGCGGCGGTGTGGCCGGCGGGCCAGGTCTGCCGGGCTTCATTCCGATCTTGGAGGTGCGCCGCGCCAATGTGGCCCTCACCTGTCCGCAGACGCAAGACCGGTTCGCCTCATATAAGGAAACGTGGTCGTTCGCCCGTTTCCGGCACAATCTGCGGCAGGCTGTGGAGTTCAACAGCTATCGGATCGTGCGTCAGCCGGAGTACGAGATCCTCCGGTGCGGTCTGACGCCGCCGGTGGAGCATAAGTAGCGGCGGGGTGGCGTTCGGCGGGCGAATGGTCCGGCGGCTGGCGATTTTTGTCTCGAAACGGTAACGTCCTGCGGTGACCTAGCGATGGTATTGATGGCGGCGTCCGCGGTTTGCGGTAAGCAAGCGCGGAAGCCGGCGAAGTGCCAGCACCGACACTGTGATGACAGTCACAATTTTGCGGTCGGTCGGCTGGGCCGGATAGGCTTCCGTCCATCCAGAGACGGATGTGGCGTGTGTTACGTCGAGAGACTGTTAGCGCAAGACGAGACGACTGTGCGTAGCCTGAGAGGCTGCTAACAGGCGAGGAAGTAAAGGGAGACGCAGAAGATGCGCTTTGGAAATAGCAAGTCGCGGGTCAGTCGGAAGCTGACCGCGATCGCCGTGTCGGCGGCCACGTTGGCTGGCGTCATCGGCGCGACCGCCACTGCCGGTGAGGCCAACGCCTATCGGGCGCAGGATTTCTCTGTGAACTCGTGCGGGATGCCGTCAGGCAACGCTCTCGGTGCGCCGACCTCGAAGGGTCGGGTCAAGGTCCAGTCCTGGCGGCGTCCAGGTAACACCCGCACCGTCATCTTGCTCGACGGTATGCGTGCCGAATACGGCACCAGTGGCTGGTTCCAGCAGACCAACGCCTGGAAGCTGGTGAATCAGGGCGTCAACGTCGTGATGCCGGTCGGCGGCCCGGCGAGCTTCTACACCGACTGGGATGCCCCGTCGAACTTCAATGGCCAGCGTGCTCGCTACCAGTGGGCGTGTGTGCTGAACAACCGGCTTGTTCCGTACCTGCGCAGCAACGGCTTTGCCAGCAAGGGTGGCAAGTACGCCCTGATGGGTATCTCGTCCGGCGGTAACGCGGCCCTGGCCAACGCCGCGCAGAACCGCGACAAGTACTACGCCGCTGGATCGCTCTCGGGCTACAACTACCTGACTGCTCCGGGTATGCGCACGATGCTCCGTATCGCCATGCTCGACGTGGCGCCGTCGCCGTGGAATGTCGACTCGATGTGGGGCGCTCCGTGGAGCCCACGCTGGGTGCAGAACGACCCGGCGATGCTGATCAACCGCATGCAGGGACTGAAGCTCTACGTCGGCTCGGGTAACGGGCTCTTCGGTCGCTACAACTACCCGCAGAACATCGGCGACGACCTGTTCAAGGGCACCCCGCTGGAGCTGCTCGCGCTGACTCAGGCCGCCGCGTTCAACACCATGGCCATTGCGCAGGGTCTTGCGCCGATGACCTACACGGCCAATGGCACCCATGCCTGGGGCTACTGGCAGGACATGCTCTGGGACGCGAAGCGGCGTGGCTTCTTCTCCTGATCCGGAGCGAGTGACTATGCAACATTAGTCACACACTTAACATGCGCCACAGCGTGGCGTACAGAC
>NZ_JBAQWU010000375.1:0-11852 GCF_049299075.1 Gordonia sp. (in: high G+C Gram-positive bacteria) | reverse complement strand
ACGAACGACCGCCCGTCGCGGATCCGGTCGACCAGGAAGACGGCGGGCTGCTCGGGCTTACCCGGTCGCAGGAAGTAGCCGTGGAGGGAATGCACGGTGAACCCGGGGTCGACGGTCTTCGTCGCCGAGATCAACGCCTGCCCGGCTACCTGGCCGCCGAAGGTCCGACGGAGCGCACTAGGAAACACTCCGCCGCGATAGATATCGCTGTCGATTCGCTCGACCGCAAGGATTTCCTCAATACTCGGCACCCGGTCAGTATCGCACGACGACCTCGTCTCCCTGATCGGCGGAGGCCGCACCTCGACCCCGAGTCCGGTCCCCGCCGCCGCCGGGTTCGGTACGTTGGCTGATATGACCTCGGTAACCCCCGACAGCCTCACCACCGGACTCCGCCAGGTCTTGGACGGCCGGTGGGCAGACACCCGTGACAGTGTGCGCACGTTGATCGCCGAACACCATCTGGTCCCGCGGACAGGCGTCCCGCTGGCCCAGTACCGCGCCGATATGCTCGACGAGATGCGGGCCATGGTGCCGCTCGGTTTCCCCGCGCAAGGTTTCGCCGACGACGACGGCCGCAGCAACCCCGGCGCCGCGGTGACCGCCATCGAAACCCTTGGCTACGGCGACCTCTCGCTGATGGTCAAGGCGGGCGTCCAGTGGGGTCTGTTCGGCGGTGCCATTGAGAACCTGGGCACTGCACGCCACCACGACCAGTTCCGTCAGGGCCTGATCGACCTGGATATCGTCGGCTGCTTCGCGATGACCGAAACCGGTCACGGCTCCGATGTGCAGCGACTGGAGACGACCGCCACCTACGATGCGCAGGCCGGCGAGTTCGTGATCGACTCGCCTACCGCGTCGTCGCGTAAGGACTACATCGGGGGCGCGGCCGAGCACGCCCGCTGGGCGACGGTCTTCGCGCAGCTCATCACCGCCGGTCCCGGCGAGGAACCGGTCAGCCACGGCGTGCACTCCCTGGTAGTCCCGATTCGCGATGCCGCCGGCGACGATCTGCCCGGCGTCACCACCTCCGACTGCGGATACAAGGGCGGCCTGCCCGGCGTCGACAACGGCCGCCTCCGCTTCGATCAGGTGCGGGTGCCGCGCACCGCACTGCTCAACCGCTATGCCGAGGTCGCCGCCGACGGCACCTACTCCAGCCCGATCGAATCAGATAGCCGCCGCTTCTTCACCATGCTCGGCACCCTGGTCCGCGGCCGGGTCACCGTCGGCGCTGCTGGCGGTGCGGCCGGTCGGCTCGCCCTGACGTTGGCGGTCAAATATGCGCTGACCCGCCGCCAGTTCGACGGCCCCGGCGACGACGGCGAACTGCTACTTCTTGACTACCGGACGCACCAGCGTCGACTCCTTCCGTTAGTTGCCAAGGCCTACGCTTTCGCGATCGCGCAGAACGACGTCACCGGCGAGCTGCATGACCTCCAATCCGATCGGAACACCGAACCCGACCCGGATCGAATGCGCCGTCTGGAAACCACCGCGGCAGCCATCAAGGTCGGCCACACCACGCTGGCCTCGGCGGCCGCGATCGAGGCGCGCACAGCCTGCGGCGGCGCCGGCTACATGGCCGAGAACCGGCTGCCGCTGATCCGCGATGACCTCGACGTCTTCACCACCTTCGAGGGTGACAATCTGGTGCTGACTCAGCTGGTGGCCAAACACCTGCTGACCGCCTACGCCGCCGAAGCCAACGACCTGGACACGGCAGGCTGGGTGCGCTTCGTCGCCGGGATGGCCCGCGATGTGACGCTGGAGAAGTCGGGCGTGCGCCAGGCGATCCAGACGATCCTGGACTCGTCCACCGAGACGATCGACGACAGCGACCTGAGCGAGCCGGCCACCGCGCTACGCCTGTTCCACGAGCGCGAGGACCACCTCGTCCGCACCGCCGCGGCTCGGCTCCGACGCGCCCAGGACGACGATGGCGATGCCTACGAAGTGTTCACCCAGACGCAGGACCACCTGATCAAAGCGGGGCAGGCCCACGTCGAGCGGCTGGCACTGGAAGCCTTCGTGGCTGCCGTCGCCGAACTCCCCGATTCACCGGTGCGCGACACCTTGGAGTTGGTGCGCAATCTCTTCGTCTACGCGACGCTGGAAGACGATCTGAGCTGGTTCCTGATGCACCGGTTCATCTCAGTGGAACGCGCCAAGGCGATCCGCCGCGGCGTCAACGAACTGTGCGGTCGCCTCCGACCGGTGGCCAGTTCGCTGGTCGACGCCTTCGGCATTCCGGACGTCGCGCTGGACGTCCCGATGCTCACCGGCGTCAGCGACTGACCCGCACCGGTCAGTCCGCGATACGGACGAGCACGACCGTCACGTTATCGTGTGCGCCGCTAGCCAACGCGCACTCGACGAGCGCGCGCGCCGCAATCTCCAGATCATCGGTCGCGCAGACCGCGGCCTCGATCTCGTCGTCGGTCAGCTCTCCGTTCAACCCATCCGAGCACAGCAGCACGAGGTCACCGTGTACGGCGGGGAAGGCGAAGTAGTCCGCCTGCGGGGTGGCCATCCCGGCACCGAGCGCCCGGGTGATCACGTTGCGGCGGGAGTCCACGCGCGCCTGCGCGGGGGTAAGGACTCCCCCATCGACCAGTTCTTGGACCTGTGAGTGGTCCACACTGACCGGCGTCAGCGTCTTGGCGGTCACCACGTAGGTGCGGGAGTCACCGATGTTGAAGGCGACCCAATGCGCGCCGTCACCCTCCGCGGCCAACACCACACCGGTGGCCGTCGTGCCAGCCCGCCGCGCCGTTTCCGGACCGAGCGTGCCGATCCGGTCCTGGGCGTCGATGAGCAGGCGCTCGAGCGCGCCGGTAGTCTCGGCGACCGGCGCACCCACGGGCACCGCCGACAGCGTCTGCAAGGCGGCTTCACTAGCCAACTCGCCACTTTCGTGACCACCCATGCCGTCGGCCAGCAGGTAGCAGCCGGGCAGAGCGAGCGCGGCGTCCTCGTTGGCCGGACGCACGTTGCCGACGTGGCAGGCCACGGCCCACTCCAGGCGCAATCCGTTCACGTCGTCGACGCCCGTGCTGATCACGTCCCGAAGGATCTCCGGCTCACTCATCTCGTCTCCTCGTCACAATGCTCAGGCGATGGTCCTCCCGCGGGCGACCGAAGAAGCTTTGCGCGGAGATTACCAGCCACGCTCGGCGAGGCGGTGCGGCTGCGGGATCTCGTCGACGTTGATCCCGACCATGGCCTCACCCAGACCGCGCGAAACCTCGGCCAGCACATCGGGATCGTCGTGGAAGGTGGTGGCCTTAACGATCGCGGCAGCGCGCTCGGCCGGGTTTCCGGACTTAAAGATGCCCGAGCCGACGAAGACACCTTCGGCACCAAGCTGCATCATCATCGCCGCGTCAGCCGGGGTCGCGATCCCGCCAGCGGTGAAAAGGGTGACCGGCAGCTTGCCCTCGCGTGCGATCTCCACAACGAGGTCATACGGCGCCTGCAGTTCCTTGGCCGCGACGTACAGTTCGTCCTCCGGCAGCGAGCCGAGCCAGCGGATCTGGTCGCGCAGCTTGCGCATGTGGGTGGTGGCATTGGAGACGTCACCGGTACCGGCCTCGCCTTTGGAGCGAATCATCGCTGCACCCTCGGTGATCCGACGCAGCGCCTCGCCCAAGTTGGTCGCCCCGCAGACGAACGGAACTGTGAAGGCCCACTTGTCGATGTGGTTGCTGTAGTCGGCGGGAGTGAGCACCTCGGACTCGTCGATGTAGTCGACGCCGAGGCTCTGCAGAATCTGTGCCTCGACGAAATGACCGATGCGGGCCTTGGCCATCACCGGAATGGAGACAGCCGCGATGATGCCGTCGATCATGTCCGGGTCGCTCATCCGGGAGACGCCGCCCTGGGCGCGAATGTCGGCCGGAACACGCTCGAGGGCCATCACGGCGACGGCGCCGGCGTCCTCGGCAATCTTGGCCTGCTCGGGCGTCACCACGTCCATGATCACGCCACCCTTCAGCATTTCCGCCATACCGCGCTTGACGCGGGCGGTGCCGGTGGTGGGGACGAGAGGCTCGTTGGTCACTGCGTTGCTCCTGAATCTGCTAATGCTTGTCGGACCCGGCCACGTCGGCGAGTCGTGGCATCAGTATTCCCGATCGTGCTGCCGGGCCACGGGGTGGGTCAGTCGGGCATGACCCGTTCACTGATCTCGAAGTACTCCGGGAGCGACGAATGACCGCCCAGACGGAGCAACCGGACCATCCGACGGGCGCCCAGGGTGCGCGCATCGCGTACCGAGTCATTGTAGAAACGCCGGGCAATGGTGACTCGCGCCTGGGCGTCGGCGAGTTCGGCGATCAGTCCAACCGGCTGCTCCGCCGGATCGACCTGTGCCAGCACGGTCGACAGCCGGTTTTCGGCGACCTCGCGGCTGGCGAACTCGGAGTTTTCGGCGGTATCGGCGGCCGCGGCGAGGGCGGCGGTGAGCGTGCGATCCGGACACGCCGACGCGATCGCCCGGGCCACGACGGCACGACGTTCCAGCGCGGCTGTCAGCGCAGCCCGTGCCAGGTCGACCCGCACGTTCAGCCGATTCAGTCGAGTCGCCCGGGTCGCGGACAGGATGATCAGCCAGATCAGCGCCGCCACCGCGATCACGACAGCCACCACGGTCATCCACGTCCCCGCCGACATCACCACAGCAACCGCACCCTAATCTGACAGCACTACCGGGCCGGCGCCCAGTGTGACGGTCTCGTACACCTTCTGAATTTGGTCCGCCACCCGTGACCAGTCGTAGCGGTCCGCGCGCTGACGCGCGGCGGCCACGAGCTCGGCGCGCGCCGGCTCGTTGTCGAAAAGCTCGATCACCGCCGCCGCCAGGGCGGTGGCCGAACCCGTCTCCACCAAGCGTCCGGCCCGGCCGTCGTCGAGGACGCGGGAGAAGGCCACCAGATCGCTGGCCACCACGGCGGCACCGGCCGCCATCGCCTCGACCAGCACGATGCCGAAGCTCTCGCCTCCAAGGTTGGGGGCCACGTAGACATCGGCGCTACGCAGGGCGCGGGCCTTAGTCTCGTCGTCGACCATCCCGAGAAACGTCAAGTGCCTGGCCAAGTCTCCGGCGCGCCGGGCCAGGGCCTCCTCGTTGCCGCTGCCAACGACCAGCACTTCCACGTCCGGGTACCGGTCGACGATGCGCGGCAGGGCCCGCATCAGTACATCGATCCCCTTGCGCGGCTCATCGAAGCGGCCAAGGAATACCAGGGTGCCGCCGGCACGCGGATAGCCCGTCAACGGCTCGACCTCGGCGAAGTGCGCGACGTTGATGCCGTTGGGGATCTCTACGGCATCGTTGCCGAGCGATTCCATCTGCCAGCGGCGGGCCAGTTCGGAGACGGCGATCTTGCCAGCGATGCGCTCCCGGAACTGGCGCAGCATGGCGTCGAAGAGCCACAGCCACAGCGATTTCGTGGTGGCGGTGTGGAAGGTCGTCACGATCGGGCCGGTGGCCACCATCAGACTCAACATCGACAGGCTGGGGGCGTTGGGTTCGTGCACGTGCAGCACGTCGAAATGATGGTCGTCGATCCAGTTCCGGAGTCGATTGAAGCCCTTCGGCGAGAAGGTCACCCGGGACACCGAGCCGTTATACGGGATGGCCAGGGCGGGTCCAGCCGAGTCGACGTAGTCGGGCAGGTCGGTCGCCAGGGCGGCCGGGGCCAGCACACGAACGTCGTGACCACGGCGGATGAATACCTCAGCCAACTCGATCACGTGCGCCTGGACGCCGCCGGGAATATCGAACGAATACGGGCAGATCATGCCGATCTTCATGCCAACCGCTCCCGTCGTTCCGCCGACCAATCGGCCTCCCACAGTGGCTGCAGCATGTGCCAGTCGGCTGGCGCCGCGGCAATGGTGGCGGCAAAGGCATCGGCCAACCGCTGGGTCGTGGCCTCGACACCGTCGACCTCGATTTCGGTCATCACAATCTGTGACGTGTGCGCGTCGGGATAGCTGTGGTGCGCCGCGACCAGCACTGCCCCGGTCTCGATCGCGAGCTTGGCCGGTCCGGCCGGCATCCGGGTGGGTTCGCCGAAGAACGTAACCGGGACGCCGTGCCGGGACAGATCGCGGTCACCGAGCAGGCAGACCGTGCCGCCCGCACGTAGCCGCTCGGCCAGCAACTGGAATGGCGGCTGCTCGCCACCAGTGAGCGGGAAGACTTCAAAGCCGAGGCCTTCCCGAAATTCGATGAAACGATCGAACAGTGATTCCGGGTTCAGCCGTTCGGCGACGGTGGTGAACCTACCGTGCCGGTTGACCAGCCAGACGCCGCACGTGTCCCAGTTTCCTGAATGCGGCAGCGCGAAGATCACGCCGCGCCCGCTGGCCACGGACCGGTCGACCAGCGCCGCATCGTCGTCGGAAATCCGCACGGCGGCGACGATCTGGGCCGGATCGGTCGACGGCAGCCGGAAGGCTTCCCGCCAGTATCGAGCGTAGGAACGCATCGCTTGGGCCATCAGTTCATCGGGCACCGCCGCGGGGGTGGTGTACAGGATTCGAGCCAGATTCTTGCGCAGTTGCGTCGGCCCCCCGTGACGCTTGCCCGCCACAGTGCCAGCGGTGTCGAATACCTTGCGCGCCAGCCCTGCCGGGGCCCGACGGACCACCGCCCACCCCGCCTGGTATCCCCGATCAACCGCGCGCTCGCGCCAGCCGGACATCGGTTCAGTTCTCCGCCGCGAGATCCGACGGCGGCGCCATCGGAATCAGCTCGCGCGCACCTGGGGAGTTGTAGATCGACCACATTCGCTGACCGACGGTGATCACGCTGGTGACCGCCAACAGCCACATCGCGATGTGGATGGCCCAGGTCCAATGCAATCCGGGGAAGGCAGTGAGGCCAGCACCGGTGAGCACGATAATCAGCCGCTCCGGCCGCTCGATCAGTCCACCGTCACCCTGTAGTCCGGCCGCCTCGGCGCGGGCCTTGGCGTAGGAGATCACCTGTGAGGTGACCAGACAGATCAGAATCGCGATCAACAGCAGCGAATGCGGCTGGGTGACCGCGGCCCAATACGCCAGCGCGCCGAAGATGGCACCGTCGGCGATTCGGTCACAGGTGGCGTCGAGCACCGAACCGAAGCGAGTGCCGCCACCGCGCGCCCGGGCCATCGCGCCGTCGACCATATCGAACATGACAAAAACCCAACACGCCACCGCGCCGGCGAACAACCAACCCTGCGAGAACAACACGATTGCCGCGGCGACGGTGGCGATCGTGCCCAGGATCGTCATGAGGTCCGGGGTCAGGCCAATGCGAAGCAGGAACCGGCCCAGCGGAGTGGTGACTGCCGAGAACACTTGCCGTCCTTTGAAGCTGATCATCGCGTCTCTCCCCGATCGAGTCCGGGCCAGGCCTGAGCGAGGAGCGCACGGGTGTCGGCAAGCAGCTGCGGAATCACCTTGGTGCCGCCGACGACGGTGATGAAGTTCGCATCACCGGTCCACCGCGGGACGATGTGCTGGTGCAGATGCTCCGACAGCGAACCGCCCGCGGCGCTGCCCAGGTTCAGACCGACATTGAAGGCGTCGGGATTGGAGACCGACTTGATGGCGCGGATGGTGCGCTGGGTGAAGTCCATCAATTCCAGCGACTCGGCGGCGGTGAGGTCTTCGAGGTCGGCGACCTGGCGGTACGGCACCACCATGGTGTGGCCCGGGTTGTATGGGTACAGATTGAGGACCGCGTACACCGAATCGCCCCGCGCGACGATCAGGCCGTCCTCATCGGTCATCCGCGGGATGTCCAGAAATGGATGCCCTGTTAGCTCCGCGCCGGTCGCCACGCGCGGCTGCTCGGCGGTGATGTAGCTCATCCGGTGCGGAGTCCAGAGTCGCTGTAGCGGATCGGTCATCTCGGCCTCCCTCTAGCGTCGCTTCCGCGCCGCGTCGAGGAACTCCTGCATCGATTCAGCGGTGGGCGAGTCGTTGCGGCGCGCCTCTTCCCACTCATCGATGGCGACGATGGCGTCGTCGACCGGAACACCGTTGAGCTGGGTGCCGTCGCGGAACCGAAAGCTCACCGCATTGGCCTCGACGTCGCGCTCACCGGCCAACAACATGAACGGCACCTTAGCGGTGGTGTGGTTGCGGATCTTCTTCTGCATCCGGTCGTCGGAGTGGTCAACCTCGGCGCGCACCCGGCGGCCCTTGAGTCGATTGATCACCGACTGCAGGTGCGGCGCGAAGGCTTCGGCGACCGGGATACCGACCACCTGAACGGGGGCGAGCCACACCGGGAAGGCGCCGGCGTAGTGCTCGGTGAGCACACCGAAGAAGCGCTCGATCGAACCGAACAGCGCACGGTGGATCATCACCGGGCGTTCCTTGTTGCCGCCCGGGGCGGTGTACTCGAGGTCGAAGAGCTCCGGCAGAAAGAAGTCCAGCTGGATGGTCGACATCTGCCAGGTGCGACCGAGCGCATCCTTGACTTGCACGGAAATTTTCGGCCCGTAAAACGCGGCGCCGCCCGGATCTGGTACTAGATCCAGGCCGGAGCTCTCGGCGACGGCCCGTAGGGTCTCGGTGGCCTCTGCCCAGAGCTCGTCGGTGCCAACGTATTTTTCCGGATCCTTGGTGCTGAGCTCCAGATAGAACTCGTCGAGTCCGTAGTCCTGGAGCAACTGCAGGACGAACTTGAGCGTCGTCGTCAACTCTTCGACGACCTGGTCCTGCGCGCAGTAGATGTGGGCGTCGTCCTGAGTGAAACCGCGGGCGCGGGTGAGGCCGTGCACCACGCCGGACTTCTCGTAACGGTAGACCGAGCCGAACTCGAACAGGCGCAACGGCAGTTCACGGTAGCTGCGGCCGCGCGAGTTGAAGATCAGATTATGCATCGGGCAGTTCATCGGCTTGACGTAATAGTCCTGGCCGGGTTTGCGCACGGTGCCGTCGGCGTTGTACTCCGCGTCCAGGTGCATCGGCGGGAACATGCCGTCGGCGTACCACTCGAGGTGTTTGGACGTCTCGAACAGATGCCCCTTGGTGACGTGCGGGGTGTTGACAAACTCGTAGCCTGCCGCGGCGTGCTGTTCCCGCGAATAGTCTTCCATTTCGCGCCGGATCACACCGCCCTTGGGATGGAATACCGGTAGGCCCGAGCCGAGCTCGTCGGGGAAACTGAACAGGTCCAGTTCAGCGCCGAGGCGGCGGTGGTCACGCCTCTCGGCCTCCGCGAGTCGGTCGAGGTAGGCGTCCATGGCCTCAGTGGATTCCCAGGCGGTGCCATAGATCCGCTGCAGGTCGGCCAGACTCTGGTCGCCGCGCCAGTAGGCAGCCGAGCTGCGGGTCAGCGTGAAAGCCGAAATGTATTTGGTGGTGGGTACGTGCGGGCCGCGGCACAGATCGCCCCACACCCGCTCGCCGGTGCGCGGGTTGAGGTTGTCGTACGCGGTAAGTTCTCCCCCGCCGACCTCCATAATCTCGTCGTCATCGGCGGCGCCCTTGTCGTCGATGAGTTCAAGCTTGTATGGCTCGCCGGCCAGTTCGGCGCGAGCCGCATCCGGGGAGTCATACACGCGGCGCGAGAAGCGCTGACCGGACTTGATGATCTGCTTCATCTTCTTTTCAAGGCTCTTCAGGTCCTCGGGCGTGAAGGGTGCGACGACGTCGAAGTCGTAGTAGAAGCCGTCGGTGATCGGCGGGCCGATACCAAGCTTGGCGTCCGGATTGACCGACTGCACAGCCTGCGCGAGCACATGGGCGGCCGAGTGTCGGATCACGCTGCGGCCGTCGGCGGAGTCTGCTGGCACCGGTGCGACGTCGGTGTCGTCGGCTGGCACCCACGACAGGTCACGGAGCGTGCCATCGGCTTCGCGAACGACGACGATCGCCTGCGGCCCCTTATTCGGCAGCTCCAGCGCGCGCATGGCCTCGCCCGCGGCGGTGCCGGCCGGGACCCGGAACGATTCCGGCAATTCGACACGGACAGGCACGGCTTGGTCGGGCACAGCAAGGCTCCTCTAAATGCGGTGGGCGTCTATCAGCGCACCAGGTCGGGCAAGTCAGACGGCGGATTGTGTGTGAATCGTATCGGGTCGCGCCGCGCACACCACCACAGCGTGACCGCGAGGGTAACGAGCAACACCCACAAGTAGGCGCCGGACGTGATCACCGCACCGGCGCGCTGCCACCCGGACGCTGCAACGTCCCACTGCCACCAGTAGCTGCCGAAACCCCACATCGGGCGTCCTTCGAAGCCGAGGCGGCGGACCGGCCACGCGAAGGTGACGGCGAGCAGTGCGGGTGGCAATACCCACCACAGCCAGGTGACCGGCCTACCCCGGCGGGCCGAGGACGCCGCCTGCACCAGCGTGATCACCAGCAGCGGCGCCATCCACACCCAATGGTGACCCCAGGAGAACGGGGAGACGGCACAGGTGGTCATGCCGGTGAGCGTGATCGCCAACAGCACGGCGCCAGCCCGCTGGGCCCGCCAGGCCGCGTACAGTCCGCCGACCCCGACGAGCACGCCGATCGGTATCCACAGCCATTCCGGCGGCTGCCCCAAGCCCAGATCCGCGAGCCGGTGCAGGAATCCGTTGATCGACTGGTTGGCGGCGGATTTTTCGGGACCGATGCGGGCGGTGTCGCGCATGGTCGTCGTCCAGAACCGCACGGCCTGTCCGCGCAGGCCGATCAGTCCGATGACGACGGTCGCGGCGAACGTAACGACGGTCACCACGGCCGCCTTCCACTGCCTGGTGACGGCGAGGTAGCCAAGAAAAAAAAGCGGCGTCAACTTGATGCCCCCCGCCAGACCGATCCCCAGGCCGCGCCAACGACCAGGCAACAGCACGAGCCCACCGAGCACCAGGACCCCCAGGACCAGGTTGATCTGACCGTTCCAGATCGTCGTCTGGATTGGCTGCAGCAGCGTCACCCCGACCGCCAGGGTCGCGCCGGTGCACCAGAAGCGCCAGTTGCGCGCGTAGCCCAGGCAATGCAGCGTCAACAGCATGAACGTGAGCAACATGATCGCGTTGACGACGCCCATGACATGCACCGTGGCGCCGATACCGAGCAGGGCGAGCGGCGCGGCACCGAGCGCGGCGAACGGCGGGTAGGTGAACTGCCACACCTTGTAGACCGGCTCGTCGTACACCGGCAGGCCGTGGAGAACGGCGAATCCGCCGCCGCGGTACACCTTGACGTCGATGCCGTTGGAGAACAGCATGTAGCCCCGGCCGAGGCCGGGTAGCACGTTAAGGTGCCACAGGAGCGCACCCACGGCCAGGGCAACCGCCAGCCAGACCACCGAAATCGGTACCGTCCGCGGACGGTCTGCCACCGGGTCGCCTTGCACGTCGACTGACACTACGCCGCTCCCGGCGCCCGGGTTCGGTGACGCGCCGTCGTGCGCACCGACGGATCGACCTGCGGCACGATCAGATGTGGCCGCGGATCGGGCCACTAAGCCACTCGTCTCGCCAACCGAACCACGACCCCATCGTTCCCAACATCCCGGCCAACCACAGGAAGAGCAGAATGATCACCACAACCGCGACGATCAGTCCGGTCTTCGCCGCCAGCGAGCGGCGCCCCCACCAGGCTTCGAAATAGTCCAGGGCGCGGCGCAGCCCGTGAGCGACCTTCTTCGCCCAGACGAACTCGGTGGACAGCACCCCGAGGCCGAGGAAAATTAGGATCCAGCCGAAGCCCGGGGTCGGGAGCGGGACCATCATGGCGCCACCGAGAATCATGATGGTCCCGACGAAGCCCACGCCGGTCCGATAGACCGCGTTGAGGCGCGGATTAGGCCGGATGCGTTCGCGTTCGACCTTCGCCCGGTCCACCAC
>NZ_JBAQWU010000374.1:0-6412 GCF_049299075.1 Gordonia sp. (in: high G+C Gram-positive bacteria) | reverse complement strand
CGCCAGATAGGCGCTCCGCGGAACGCGTCGGCTACGCCGAGTCGAGGGGGCCGGTGAGGTAATGCTGGAGAGTGGGCGCGGCGACCGCGGCGAGATCGTCGATCGACATCGACGCGACCGGCTCGATCAACAAGATCTTGCGCGTCACCAGCAGTCCGACCATCTGCGCGGCCACGAGCGCGATCCGCGTTTCGGCGTCGTCGTCGAGACGCTCGCGGACGCCCTTGAGGGCAACGTCGAGGAGGAAGGTTCGCAGCAGCGACTCGTCGCCCCCGGCGATGATCGCGCGGAAGGCGGCCAGCACTCCCGCGCCGGCCGGTGAATCCCAGATCCCGACGACGGTTCGCAGGAGCGCCTCGCCCATTGATTCCAGTGGTGCGTCGGCCAGCGGTGCGAGGGCTACGGCTGGGTCGACCGGGAGCGCGACCGCCTCGACAAACAACTCCCGCTTGGTGCCGAAGTAGTGGTGCACCAGGGCCGGGTCGACGGCGGCGAGGCCAGCGATGGACTTGATCGACGCGGCGTCGAACCCGACCTCAGCGAACCGGCTGCGGGCCGCAGTGAGGATGCTTTCCCGGGTGTTCGACGGTCCGGGTCGCCGTCCGGTACGGCCGGTACTCACGGCGTCCGCCGCCGCAGCGTCGCCGCACCCAGGCCGAGGGCGACGATCGCGAAGGCGACTACGACGATGATGTCGCGCCACATCTGTTCGGTCGGGGCGGCGTGCACCGAGACTTGGTTCAGCGCGTCGACGGCGTAGCTGAGCGGCATCACATTGCTGATCGCCTCGAGCCAACCCGGCAACTGATTACGCGGCACCATCAGACCGCACAGGAACAGCTGCGGTGTAGCGATCAGCGGCATGAACTGCACGGCCTGAAACTCGGTGCGGGCAAAGGCGCTCGCCAGCAGACCAAGGGCCACACCGAGACCCGCGACAACGACGGCGACGAGGACAACGAGCCACACGCTGCCCGCGGTTGTCATGCCGAGCAGCCAGAAACTCACCGCGCACGCGACGGCCGCCTGCACGGCGGCCGCGGCCGAGAAGGCCGTGCCGTATCCGCCGAGCAGGTCGATCTTGCGGATCGGTGTCGTCATCAACCGCTCCAGTGTTCCCGAGGACCGCTCGCGCTGCATGGCGATGGCGGTGATCAAGAACATCATCACGAAGGGCAAGATCCCCAGCATGCTCAACCCGACGCGATCGAACATTGTCGGTGCGCCCGGCGGGGTCGGATAGTCCTGGTAGATGAAGTAGAGCAGCGTGATCAGCAACGACGGTACGACGACGATCATCGCCACGGTGCGTCGATCAGCCTTGAGTTGGTCGAGGATCCGGACTGTCGTCGCGAGATACGGCGTCGCTCTCATGGGTTCACCTCCGTGGTCTTGATGAGAGTGAGGAACGCTTCCTCCAGGCTGGTCTCGCCGGTCTGCTCGCGTAGTTCGGCGGGCGAGAGGTGGGCCAGCACGCGGCCCTCGCGCATCAAGAGCAGCCGGTCGCAATGGTCGGCTTCGTCCATCACGTGGCTGGAAATCAGCAGCGTGCGGCCACGTGCGGCGAGATCGGCGAAGCGGTCCCACAGGTCGGCACGCAGAACCGGGTCGAGTCCGACGGTCGGCTCGTCGAGCACGATCAAGTCCGGGTCGGCGACGAGCGCACAGGCCAGCGAGACGCGAGTGCGCTGTCCGCCGGACAGTTGGTCCCCGGTGTGCTGGCTGCGGTCGGTGAGTCCGACCGAGTCGATGGCGGCGGCCGCATCGTCGGACGAGCGTCCGAAGAGCGCGGCGAAATAGTTGACGTTGCCGCGCACAGTGAGGTCGTTGTAAATGCTTGGCGCCTGGGTCACGTAGCCGACGCGCGTGCGAAGTTGTTTGGAGCCGGCCGGCTCGCCGAGAACCTGCACATCGCCCGAGGTGATGATCTGGGTGCCGACGACCGCGCGCATCAGTGTCGTCTTGCCGCACCCCGAGGGGCCGAGGAGGCCGGTGATGGATCCGCGCGGGACGGTGAGGGAGACGTCGTGCAGGGCGGTCAGTTTTCCGCGATCGACGCGAAGGTCTTTGATGACGACCGCGTCCGTGCGGGGCGAAGCGGTCATCGCCGAGGCAATTCACTATGCAATGAATTCATCATGTAGTGAATTTAGACTCGCCTGCCCGGCACGTCAAGACGGACCTCCGGTCGGGCGACCTCCGGTTCCGGGGCGGCTACCGTGGGTGAGTGACGAAACGGCGGATCGGCCTGCTGGCGCTGTGGGCCCTCGTCGTCATCGAGTGCATCGTGATCGTGAGTTCGGCGTGGAGTCTGATCGTCTCGCGCGGACGGGTGGTCGACGCTGCCGAGGTGCCGGCGGGATCGTCCACGACGCTAATCGTGCTCGGCGCCAAGTCTGCCGACGGTGAACCCGGCGTCTACCTGCGCAACCGGCTCGACGTGGCCGTCGACCTCTACCGCAGCGGACGTATCGCGCGAATAGTGAACTCCGGCAACGACGCCGATGACGCGGGCAACGAGGTGCAGGTGATGCGGGCATATCTCGAAGCCCGTGGTGTGCCGGCCGCTGACATCGTCGACGATCCGGCCGGGATGAACACCGCGGCAACCTGCCGTCGTGCGCAGGCGGAGTTCGGAATTCGCCGCGCGCTGATCGTGACGCAGGGATTCCACATCGGCCGGGCCGTCGGGCTGTGCCGTTCCGAGGGGATCGATGTGATCGGCGTGATCGCGCCGTGCGACGGGTGCAGCGCGCTCTCGACGGTGCGGAACTATCTGCGCGAAGCCCTGCTGTCGCGGCCGCGCGCGATACTCAACGCAACTGTGGGATGAGCGTAGAAGGCCGGGCGCTCGGCTGGCGTCGCTGGCAGCAATCCGGGGACGCCCCGCACATCGGTAGGGCGCGGCTGATTTTCGCGTACCGCGGCGAATGGATGTGACCGCTGCCACTATCGATCTCGGGGGCAAACGCGCACGACCAACCGGAAAAGGTGAACAGGTGAAGACCAAAGCAGCAGTGCTCCGCGGAATCAATGAAGAATGGCAGATCGAAGGGGTGGAACTCGGCGATCCCGTCGCCGGTGAAGTGCAGGTCAAGCTGGTCGCCTCCGGATTGTGCCACTCCGACCACCATCTGCGTACCGGCCAGAGTCCCGTGCCGATGCCGATCGTCGGCGGCCACGAGGGCGCTGGCATTGTCACCAACGTCGGCCCGGGCGTCACCCGCTTCGCCGAAGGCGATCACGTTGTCACCGCCTTCATTCCCGCCTGCGGCGTCTGCGGGCCCTGCTCACGCGGCCAGCAGAACATCTGCGATGAGGGCGCCGGGCTGCTGACCGGCCTGGCTATCGCCGACAAGACGCACCGGGTCACCAACGAGGCTGGCGAAGAGTTGGCGCAGATGTGTCTGCTCGGCACCTTCTCGCCGTACATCACCGTCCACGAGGCCTCGCTGGTGAAGATCGAGGACGACATCCCACTCCAGGCGGCCGCACTCTTGGGCTGCGGAGTCGCCACCGGCTGGGGCAGCGCCACCGAGATCGGCGGAACCAAGGTCGGCGACACCGTCGTCGTCGTGGGGATCGGCGGTGTGGGTATTAACAGTGTGCAGGGTGCCAAGGCGGCCGGAGCACGCCACGTCGTCGCCGTGGACCCGGTGAAATTCAAGCGTGATATGGCCGAGAAGCTGGGTGCGACGCACGTCTTCGAAAGCATGGAGGAAGCGATCCCGGCAGTCGGCGAAATGACCTGGGGTGCCGGGGCCAATACGGTGATTCTCACCGTTGGCGAGATGAAGGGCGAGTACATCGCGCCGGCGCTCGCGATGACCGGTAAGGGCGGCCAAGTGGTCGTGGTGGGGATGGGCGATTACCAGGCTATGGACGTCCAGCTGAATCTCTTCGAGTTGACCCTGCTGCAAAAGCGCGTCCAAGGCGCCATCTTCGGCGGTGCCGGTCCGCGCACCCAAGTGCCCAAGCTGCTCAACGAGTACCGCGCCGGCCAACTCAACCTGGCCGACCTGGTGACGCAAACCTACAAGCTCGAAGACATCAACAAGGCGTACGACGCTATGGAGGCTGGCGAGAACATTCGCGGCATGATCGTCTACGACGAGGCCGACTGGTAGTCGGCGTCGACGTCCGTCACCACCAGCCGGTGGCCCGTTGGATGTCCTTCTCCAAGTAGGGGATGAGGCTCCGGACGAAGGCCGTCGTCAGGTGGTGACGGTCGTGCCAGACCAAGATGTTGCCGACCACTGCGGGGCAGTAGGTGTCGGTGCACACCGCGTTCGAGTAGTCGATGAACGTAATGTTCGGAAACTCCGCCTCGATCTTGTCGGTCGGATCGACCGGGGAGAGCATCCGCTCGCGGGTCACGCCGCACACTTCGGGCTTGCGGCCGGCCGCGATGCAGTCCGGTGGGCTCATCGGCGGATCCAGGCCCCACGGGGTGTCGCGGATGGCAATCACCTGCTGGCCGCGCTCACGGAATTCCTCGAAGATATCCAGGTAGCCCTCGGGCACGTAGTCGCCGGGTTCAGCGCCGGGGATCGGGCGGGTACTCGTGGTGAAGACGACGTCGGGTTTGTCGACCGCCAGCCGGTCCATCACCGCGGAAACCCACTCTTTGCATTCGGTGAGCTTCTCGCCGTTGTACTCGACGACGGCCTCGGTGCTCAGCGCGCAGCCGGCCTTCATATAGGTGGTGACCTTGAAGCCGCGTTCCTTGCCGATCGCATCGAGCGCCGTCATCCAATGCTCGGAATGCGAGCCGCCGACGACGGCGATGGTGCGCGTCGCGTTGACGTCACCGAACTCTCCGACGCGGATCGACATGTCGCCGAAGTTGCTGAAGTAGCCGATGTGGTTGAGCGGCCAGTCCTCGGCTGCGGCCTCGGGGGATGGCACCGGCGGCACCGCAGGGACGGCCGCGCCGTCGAGGAAGGCTCGAGCACCGGGATACAGACGCGGATCGAGGTTGGTCGTGTCGATGCTGATGGAGGCAGCGCGGGCCTGCCAGTAGACGGCGCTGCTGCCTGCGAAGATCGACAGGAAGACCAGTATCGCGGCCAGGAGGCGCCGGTACTTGCGGCTGAAGCCGCTGGTGCGTCCGGACCGTAGCGGAGTTTCCACAAACCTGGTGCACGCCCACGCGATGAGCACCGACAGCACCAGGATCCCGGTGCCTTCGAGGAAGGAGACGTGGTCCTGGAAGCGCCAGTTCATATAGAAGATCAGCAATGGCCAGTGGAAGAGATACAGCGCATAGGCGATCGATCCGAGCCAGACGATCCACGGATGGGCCAGCAGTTGCCCGCCGACAGACAGGTCGGCGCCGGGCACCGGCCTGCGTGCGGTTCGGGATGAGCCGACCCAGATCAACATCAACGTCGCGCCGACTGGCACCAGCGCCAGCAGGCCCGGATACTCCTTGACGCCAGCGATCCACAGTCCGGAGGTCGCGATCAGCCCAATGCTGACGGCGGTGAGTGCGGTGCGCAGCCAGTTTGGCATCGCCAGGCGCGGCATCCAGATCGCCAGCAAACCGCCAGCGAGGGGCTCCCAGAGGCGGGCGAGGGTGTCGTAGTAGTTGAACGGCTGGTTGATGCCGTGGCGGTAGTTGGCCCAGGCGAACGAGACCAGGGCGACCGCAGCGACTGACAGCCCGACGATCCATTTGATGTTCTTGGCCGTCCCGAACGCCGGCCAGCGGGCCGCGGCCCATTTGAGGATGCCGCCGAGGGCCAGTGCCACCAGCAGGGTCATGAGGAAGAACTGGCCCTGCATGGACATCGACCACAGGTGCTGCAGCGGACTTACCGCAGAGTCGGCGGCGCCGTAATCCTGGGAGGCGAGGGCCAGGTGATAGTTCTGGTAGTAGAACGCCGAGGCGATGGTTTCTTCGCCGAGGTTGCCCCAGCGAGTCGTCGGCATCAGCCACCAGGTGATCGCCACCACGACCGCGAGCAGCAGGTACATCGCCGGGATGAGGCGCTTGAGCAGCCGCTTGAGCCGCGGCCACGGATCGATGGCCTGGCGCATCGACACGTCCTGCG
The DNA here is from genome assembly GCF_049299075.1 of Gordonia sp. (in: high G+C Gram-positive bacteria). GTDB lineage: Bacteria > Actinomycetota > Actinomycetes > Mycobacteriales > Mycobacteriaceae > Gordonia. The sequence goes on along the minus strand of NZ_JBAQWU010000374.1, from coordinate 356 downwards.
GTACGCAGTTGATGACGTGCTTGAGCAGCGATGACACAAAGAAGTAGCCCGAGATCGTCAGAAAGACGTCGACGCCGCCGGAGACTTTGCCGAACCAGACGTGAAAGACCGCGACCAAGAAGATCGCGATGCCGCGCAGGCCGTCAAGGTCGAGACGGTAGCCCGAAGTGTTTCCGGTGGCGGCATCCTCGTTGGGGGTCGGGTAATCCCGCACCGCGCTATCCTTGGTTTCTGCTGCCACGACAGTCCAATCTAACGAATTCTGGAGCAGAAAGCGCATCGGAGAAATCTTGAGCGCGCCCCTGTTGCCTCATAACTTCATGTCGCGCGTGATGTGGAAGGTCGCGCGCGGTACA
>NZ_JBAQWU010000373.1:0-1670 GCF_049299075.1 Gordonia sp. (in: high G+C Gram-positive bacteria) | reverse complement strand
GTGGGGAGCGGACCTCTTTCGTCTGCAGATCAGCTGATCTTCAGCGCATCCGTCGCATCGTCGACGTCGACGTGGACGGTGTCGCCGTCGCGGATGTCGCCGGCCAGCAGCGCCTTGGCGAGCTGGTCGCCGATGGCCTGCTGGATCAGGCGGCGCAGCGGACGGGCACCGTAGAGCGGGTCGTAGCCGCGATCGCCGAGCCACTGCTTCGCCTCGGTGGTGACGTCCAGGGTCAGGCGACGCTGGGACAGTCGGTCGGCGAGACCCTTGAGCTGGATGTCGACGATCGACACCAGTTGGTCTCGGCTGAGCGCCTCGAAGATGAGGATGTCGTCGAGCCGGTTGATGAACTCCGGCTTGAACCGCGCGCGCACTGCTGCCATCACCTGGTCCCGGTCACCGCCGGCGCCCAGGTTGGACGTCAGGATGAGGATGGTGTTGCGGAAGTCCACGGTGCGGCCTTGACCGTCGGTCAGCCTGCCCTCGTCGAGGACCTGCAGCAGCACGTCAAAGACGTCCGGGTGGGCCTTCTCCACCTCGTCGAAGAGCACCACCGAGTACGGGCGACGACGCACGGCCTCGGTCAGCTGGCCGCCTTGGTCGTAGCCGACGTAGCCGGGAGGGGCGCCGACCAGCCGGGCGACGCTGTGCTTCTCGCCGTACTCGCTCATGTCGATGCGGATCATGGCGTGCTCGTCGTCGAACAAGAATTCGGCGAGCGATTTGGCCAGCTCGGTTTTACCGGTGCCGGTGGGGCCGAGGAACATGAACGAGCCGAGCGGCCGGTTCGGGTCGGCGACGCCGGCGCGGGCCCGGCGCACCGCGTCGGAGACGGCCGTGATGGCCTCTTGCTGGCCGATGACGCGCTGGCCGATGTGCGACTCCATTCGGAGCAGCTTCTCGGTTTCGCCTTCGAGCATCTTGCCCGCCGGGACGCCGGTCCAGGCGGACACGACCTCGGCGACGTCGTCGGGGCCCACTTCCTCCTGCAGCATCACGTCACCGTCGGTGGATGCCCCAGACTTCTCGGCGGCCTCGTCGAACCGCTTCTCCAGTGCGGGGATGGTGCCGTAGCGCAGTTCCGCGGCCCGGCCCAGATCGCCGTCGCGCTCGGCCCGGTCGGCCTCACCGCGCAGCTTCTCGAGCTCTTCTTTGATATCGCGGACGGCGTCGATGGCACCCTTCTCGGACTGCCAGCGGGCGGTCAGCTCGTTGAGCTTCTCGCGCTGATCGGCGAGTTCGCTGCGCAGCTTGGCCAGCCGGTCCTTGGACGCGGCGTCGCTCTCCTTTTCCAGGGCGAGCTCCTCCACCTCGAGGCGGCGGACGATGCGTTCGATCTCGTCAATCTCGATGGGCCGGGAGTCGATCTCCATGCGCAGTCGTGACGCGGCCTCGTCGACCAAGTCGATCGCCTTGTCCGGCAGGAACCGGGAGGTGATGTAGCGGTCGGAGAGGGATGCGGCGGCGACCAGTGCGGAGTCGGTGATGCGCACGCCGTGGTGCACTTCGTAGCGCTCCTTGAGGCCGCGCAGGATGCCGATGGTGTCTTCCACCGACGGCTCCCCGACGTACACCTGCTGGAAGCGGCGCTCCAGGGCGGCGTCGCTCTCAATGTACTTGCGGTACTCGTCCAACGTCGTCGCGCCGATGCACTGCAATTCGCCGCGGGC